>CAZQPJ010000316.1:0-3133 GCA_964595105.1 uncultured Bifidobacterium sp. | reverse complement strand
CCGACTTCCACGAGGCCCCGGGCTTCAACATCGCGGTGTGCGGTGAGGTGCGGCGGGCACTGCAGGGAACACCCGTGTTCCTGCAGGGCTCCATCGATGCGGCCACCGCCGAGTGGGCGATCGCCGAACAGCACGCCGACGGCGCTGAGATCACCCGCGGCCAGATTGCCGACCCCGACCTCACTGCCAAGCTGGCGGCCGACAGGGCCCACTCGATCAGGCCCTGCGTCCGCTGCAACCAGACCTGTCAGGTGCGCGACGGTCGCAACCCCATCGTCACCTGCATCGGTGAACCGAGCAGCGGTCACGAATCGAACGACCCCGACTGGTTGCTGCCCACTGGCCGACCTCGCGATGTGGTGGTGGTGGGCGGTGGCGTGGCCGGGCTCGAGACAGCGCGCGTGGCTGCCCGGCGCGGCCACCGAGTGACACTCGTGGAACAGTCCGCCACCATCGGCGGTGTGGCTGTGCTGGTGCCCCACCTCGTCCCACTGGTCGACTGGCTGGCAGCGGAGTGCGCGGCGGCGGGTGTGGAGGTCCGTCTCGGGGCAGCGGCCGGCGACATTCCGGCGGGCACCACGGTGGTGCAGGCAACCGGGGGAAACGCTGGCGTCCGACCGTTCACCGTGGCCCCGGGTGCGGTTGTGGTCGACGTGCTCGACGCGTACCGCTCGGTGTTCCACGGCATCGGCGAACCATGGCCCTCCGAGGGCGCCATCGCGTTGTTCGACCCAATCGGCGGACCGATCGCCGTGGCCCTGGCGGAGCAACTCGGGCACCGCGCCGTAGTGGTGACCCACGATCAGATCGCCGGCAACGAACTGTCGCGCACCGGCGACCTGGCGCCGGCCAACGTGCGCCTCGCCCAGCGCGGAGCCCGCATCGAGCGCCGTTCGCTGTTGCGCGAAGTCCGGCCCGGTGAGGTGGAACTCGAGGACCGCTTCAGCGGAGCCCGCCGCACCGTGCCGTGCGTGGCAGTCGTCGACTGCGGATTCCGACTGCCCACCGACTCACTGCCGGGCGCGCATCATCAAGCGGGCGACTGCGTGGCACCGCGCACCGTGCTGGAGGCCGTGCTGGAGGGTCGCCGCGTTGGCCTCGCGATCTGAGCGTGCCCGAGGTGGTGCCACCGTGACCACGGACACCGCATCACGGCCTGCCGCCGTGCTGTGGGACATGGACGGCACGCTCGTCGACACCGAGCCCTACTGGATCGAGACCGAGCACGAACTCGTCGCCGAGTTCGGCGGCCACTGGGACGACGAGAAGGCGCACTCGCTCGTGGGCCTCGACCTCCGCGACTCGGCCGCCATCCTGCGCGACCGCGGCGGAGTCGACCTCCCGATCGACGACATCGTCGAACGGTTGCTCGATGGCGTCATCATGCGGGTGCAGCGCGCTGTGCCGTGGCGGCCCGGTGCGCGGGAGTTGTTGGCCGGCCTGCGCCGCGCGGGCATTCCCACGGCCCTCGTCACCATGAGCTGGAAGCGCTTCGCCGATTCGGTGGTGTCGGCGTTGCCCGCCGGTTCGTTCGACGTGGTCATCACCGGCGACTCGGTGACCAATGGCAAGCCGCACCCGGAGCCCTATCTCGCTGCTGCCGCAGCGTTGGGGGTGCGCCCCGAGCACTGTGTCGCCATCGAGGACTCGCCGACGGGCGTCCGCAGCGCGGTGGCCGCAGGGTGTCGCACCATCGCCGTGCCGAACGTGGTCGACATCCCGGAATCGAGCGACTACGCACAGGTGGCCTCGCTCCTGCACCTCGACCCGGCCGAGCTCGGCCTCGCCCCCGAACGGCCCCGCCGTCGACTCGGCGGGCGCGCACGCGTCGCCGTCGGTGCAGCCGTGGTCGCTGCGCTGGGCGCCGGCACGGTGCTGGCGTTGAAACTCGGTGACACACCGCCGCCCTACCCCGACATGCCCATCAACGCCTGGGCCCCGTACTGGACCGCCGCCGATGCTGCGTCCACCATCAGTCGACACGGCACGGTGCTGCACGAGGTGTCGCCGTTCTGGTTCGAGGTGAAGGACGCCGCCACCATCGTCCCCGCCGGCAACGCAACGCTCGGCCAACTCGATTCGCTCATCGCCGCCATCCGCGGCAGCGGCGGGTCGGTGGTGCCATCGGTGGCCGACTCCAGTGGTGCCCTGTCGGTGAACGACATGCTTGCCACCACCGAGCAGCGGCGACTCCATGTCGACGCGCTCGTGTCGCTCGCCACCGACCGAGGGTTCGACGGGCTCGACATCGACTACGAGTCGTTCGGCTTCTCGCTCCCCCGCACCCAATGGCTCACTGCCTCCGAGAACTGGGTGGCGTTCGTGCGCGAACTCGGCCTCGCCCTGCACGGCCGTGGCCTCACGCTGACCGTCACCATCCCGCCCATCTACGACGCGGGCACCTCCGCCACCAGCGGGTACTGGGTGTACAAGCCACACGCCATCGAACCGTTCGTCGACCACATCCGGGTGATGGCCTACGACTTCAGCACCGCCACGGCAGGGCCGATCGCCCCGATGGAATGGGTGAGGTTGGTGGTGAAGGCCATGAAGAAGGCGGTCGACGACGACGACAAGCTGGTGCTCGGCGTGGGCATGTACGGGCGCAACTGGGTGATGAGCACCACCGGTACGTGCCCTGCCGACGCCGACGGCACCACCACCGTCACCCTCGGCAACGTGCTCGAACTCGCCGCCAAGCGGAACGCCACCCCGGTGCGCGACCCAGTGGAACAGGAGGCGTCGTTCACCTACGACCTCCCCCTCACCGGCTGCACGCAACACCGCCAGGTGAACTTCATCGACGAGCAGGGCGTGCGGGCCAGAATCGACCTCGCGCGCGAACTCCGCATCGGAGGGGTCTCGCTCTGGGCGCTCGGGTTCGACAGCGACTCCGTGTGGACCGGCATCACCGAAGTGGCCCGCCCTCGTACGAAGGAGACCACACCATGAGCCACGGTGCACCCGACGACACCCGCGACGCCCTCGACGCCCGTCGACGTGAACTCACCGAGCAGTACCTGCGTCCACGCGGCCAGCGGCCCGGCAGCACCGCCCGTGGTGTGCACCACACCGCGCACCTGTGCAGCGACGTGGAGACCACCATCCGCTTCTTCGACGGGCTGCTCGGCTT
>CAZQPJ010000315.1:0-3139 GCA_964595105.1 uncultured Bifidobacterium sp. | reverse complement strand
CAAGATGTTCGACAGCGCCGAACTGCGCGTGCACATGACCGGCAAGGCCATCCTGCGCACCGGTGCCAAGACGCAGGGCCAGGGCCATGAGACCACGTGGGCGCAGATCGTCGCCCACGAGCTGGGTATCCCCGCCGACGACATCGTGGTGGAGGAAGGCGACACCGACACGGCCCCGTTCGGCATGGGCACCTACGCCTCGCGGTCCACCCCGGTGGCCGGTGCGGCAGTGGCCATGGTGTCGCGCAAGATCCGTGCGAAGGCCCGAAAGATCGCGGCCCACCTGCTCGAGGTGTCCGATGAGGACATCGAGTGGGAGCTCGGCCGGTTCTACGTGCGTTCGTCGCCCGACCGTGGGGTCAGCATCCAGGAATGCGCCATGGCCGCCTACTCGAACGTGCCCGACGGTTTGGAGCCCGGCCTCGAGAACACGGCGTACTACGACCCGCCGAACCTCACCTGGCCGTTCGCGTGCTACATCGCCACCGTCGAGATCGATCCCGAGACCGGCGTGTGGGACGTGCTGCGCATGGTGGCTGTCGACGACTGCGGCGTGCGCATCAACCCGATGATCGTGGAAGGCCAGATCATGGGTGGCCTCACCGAGGCCTACGCCATGGCGAGTATGCAGTTCATCACGTTCGACGCCGAGGGCAACTGCATCGGTTCGAACTACATGGACTACCTGCTGCCCACTGCGTGGGAGACCCCCGGGTTCGAACTGCACGAAGTGGTCACGCCGTGCCCGCACCACCCCATCGGTGCCAAGGGCATCGGTGAATGCGCCACGGTGGGCGGCCCGGCGGCCTTCGTGAACGCCGTGATGAACGCCGTGCAGCACCTGGGCGTGCGCAACATCGACATGCCGTTGTTGCCCGACCGTGTGTACTCGGCCATCACCACTCGCAGCGATATCAGCGGTGCTCCGCCGGTGAGGACCGACCTGCCGTGAACTCACCGCTCGACGGCTGGGGTGTGATGGAGCGCGCGCTCGAACTGACGCGCTCCGGTGAACCCTTCGCGCTCGCCACCGTGGTGTGGCGCAAGGCGCCGTCGTCGGGACAGCACGGTTCGCGTGCCATCGTCACCGCTGCAGGTGAGCTCCACGGTTGGATCGGTGGCGCATGCGCCGAGCCGGTGATCATCCGCGAGGCGCAGAAGGCCATCGAGGAGGGTTCGCCGCGGCTCGTGTGGCTGGGTCAGCCCGACGAGTTCGAAGGCATGCACGTGCCCAATGGTGTGCTCACCGTGCCGATGAGTTGTCAGAGCGAGGGTGCGCTGCAGATCTACATCGAGCCCGCCAGCACGGCCCCGCATCTCGTCATCGTGGGCCGTTCGCCCATGGCGGTCACGCTGTCGCAGATGGCAGCCCTGCTCGACTGGCGTGTCGACCTGGTCGACGGGCGTGACTTCACCGCCGCCTCGGCCACGGGTCGTTCCGTGGTGGTGGTTGCCACTCAGGGCCACGGCGACGAAGACGTCATCGAGACCGCACTCGCGTTGGCGCCCGCCTACCTCGGCGTGGTTGCCTCGGCTCGTCGCGGTGAGGCGCTGCGCGGTTACCTCTCCGATCGTGGTTTCGACCGCTCGGTCATCGACCGCATCCGTGTGCCGGTTGGCCTCGATCTCGGGCACACCACCCATCGCGAAGTCGCCGTGGCGGTGCTGGCCGAACTGGTGCAGCGTCGTGCTGCCGGCGAGTTCCCGTCGGGTGGCGCAGCGGTACAGGCGGCCCGGCCCGCCGAGGTGGTCGATGTGGTGTGCGGCATGACCGTGACCGCCGACGACGATCACTACCCCATCGAGCACCAGGGCACCACCTACTGGTTCTGCTGCCCCGGCTGCCGTTATTCGTTCAAGAAGGACCCGGCAAGTTTCCTCCAGGAGGCCTCATGCTGATCACCAACAAGATCGAAGTACCCCAACCGCTGGAAGCGGTGTGGGCGTTCTTCGGTGACATCCCGCAGGTGGCCGCCTGCCTTCCCGGTGCGAACCTCACCGAGGAAGTGGGGCCCGACCACTACGCCGGCGACGTGCTCATCAAGGCAGGTCCGGTGAAGCTCGAGTTCGCAGGCAACGCGCTCATCAAGGACCGCGACGAGGCGAACAAGCGCATCACCGTCGACGCCTCGGGTGCCGACAAGAAGGGCCGTGGCAACGCTTCGCTGGCGCTGCAGGCGGGCCTCAAGCCGGTGGCCAAGGGCACGCAGGTCGACATTGCGCTCGATCTTGCGTTGTCCGGTGCGGCTGCGCAGTACGGCCGCGGTCTGGTGGCCGACGTGACGGCGGTGCTCCTGCAGGAGTTCTCCACCAACATGACCAACCGGCTCGACGCCAAGGCGAAGGGTCTCGACCCCGACAAGGTGGGGGCGGCCAAGCCGGCGAGCGGCATCTCCATCGCGTTGCGTGCGGCACGCATGGCACTGGCCCGTGTGTTCCGCCGCTTCTTCCTTCCGTATCAACCGCAACCGACGGGCCGCTGAGGAGGCTTCGATGACACTCTGGGGATTGGGGAACATCATCCTGGTCGTGGTGGTGGTGCCGGTGCTCGTGGCGCTGCTGAGCCGTGTGCTCGGTGCGCTCGAACGCATCCGTGGCGCCGCCGACGACGCACTGGCCGGTGGCGTGGCACTGATCGGCGAGCTCGACACGGCTCCCGACCTGCTGGCCACCACCGACCGCACCATTGCCGACGTCGCCAACGGGGCCGTGCGCTATGCCGGTTCCGTCGGGAAGCTTCTGGGCTGAGGAGGACCATCACATGACTGCTGCTGCTGTGGTGACCCTGGTGATTGCAGCCCTCATCGTCGCGGCTGCGGCGTTGGGGCTGTTGAGGGTCATCTTCCATCTGGTCGCGGTGCGCAAGTCGCTCGCCGCACTCGAGGGTGGGGTACAGGCCATCGTCGCCAAGACCAGCACGGTGCCCGCCGTGCTGCCCTCGGTGAACGCCAGCCTGAAACCCGTCCGCGACTTCTGCGAGGGGATCTGACATGACCGCTCTCGTTGCTGCATCGAATGCCGGCTGGACCGTCGGCTACATCATCGGCATCGTGGTGGTGCTGGCGGTGGTGGCCCTCGTGGTGCTCTCCCCCCAAAGTATCCCGCTCCAGCGCGCTTTATCGCCCCAATCGACTGTCAT
>CAZQPJ010000314.1:0-3143 GCA_964595105.1 uncultured Bifidobacterium sp. | reverse complement strand
TGGTGGGTCTCGAGGTGGGCGCCGACGACTACGTCAGCAAGCCCTACCGGATGCGCGAACTCGTGGCCCGGATGCGTGCAGTGATGCGCCGCCACGGCACCGGAACCCCGGTGGAAACCGAGGTGAAGGTCGGCGCGCTCGCGGTGGGCGACCTCAGTCTCGACCCCGACGAGCATCGTGTGGTGCTGTCGGGTTCGGAGGTGCTGATGCCGCTGAAGGAGTTCGAACTGCTGCACCTGCTGATGGCCAACGCAGGGCGAGTGCTGACCCGCGAGATTCTCATCGATCGGGTGTGGGGGAGCGACTACGTGGGCGACACGAAGACGCTCGACGTTCATGTGAAGCGTCTGCGCAGCAAGATCGAGGAGGACCCGGCGACTCCTGCTCGCATCACCACGATCCGCGGCCTCGGCTACAAGTTCGAGCGGCCCAAGCCCTGACCGAACCTACGATGCGGCCGTGACCCGAGAGCACGGCCGGCCGCGTGCGCAGGTGTGGCCCTTCCAACGGTTGGCGCGAACCCATGCGCTGATGGCGATGGGCGATGCCGCCATGTACGGGGCGCTCGCCGGTTCGGTGCTGCTGGGCGTGTCGCCCGATGCGCAGCGACCTCGGGTGCTGCTGTACCTGCTGGTGAGCGCTGCGCCCTTCGCGATCGTCGCGCCGCTCATCGGTCCGTTGCTCGATCGCCTGCGTGGTGGTCGGCGAATGGTGGTGATGGGTTCGGCGCTCGTACGGGCGGCGCTCTACGCAGGCATGGCGTTCCATTCGGAGGCGCTCTGGCTGTACCCGCTCGTGCTGGGAGCACTGGTGGCACAGAAGACCTACGCCGTGTCGAAGAGTGCGCTGGTGCCGTCGGTGGTGCGGAGCGACACCGAGCTCGTGGAGGCGAACTCGAAGCTGGGCCTGGTGTCGGCTGCAGTCGGCGCGACCGTGGTGGGTCCGTGCGCGGCCCTCGGTCGACTCAGCGTGGTGGCTCCGTTGCTCCTCGGAATCCTCGCCCTTCTCGCGGCCACGTGGCAGGCACGGCGCCTGCCCCGCGAGGCCGTGGCCCTCCGGCGCATCGACCGTCCCGAACTCGCGCTGCTGCGTGCGGAGGGTGTGCGGCGCGCCTCGGTGACGGTGATGATCGTGAGGGGAGCGATCGGGTTCCTCACCTTCCACCTCTTCTTCTGGCTGCGTGCCGACTATGGCCTCGTGGCGTTCGGGGTGGCAGCAGCGGCGGGCACTCTCGGGTCGGTGATCGGCAACGTCACTGCACCGCGGGTGCGGAGGGGGACCCGCGAGGAGGTGATGCTCGTGCTGGCCGTGTCGACGCTCGCGGGTGCCGGTCTGGTGGCAGCCTTCGTCGGCGGATTCACCGTGGCGCTGGTGCTGGCAGCAGCGGTGAACTTCGCTGGGTCGATCGCACGCATGGCGTTCGACTCCATCGTGCAGCGAGATGCGCCCGACGCGAATCAGAGCCGGGCGTTCGCCCGGTTCGAGACTCGCTTCCAACTGGCGTGGGTGCTCGCGTGCCTTCCGCCGGTCGCCGTCACCCTGCCGGGCCGCGCCGGCTTCTCCGTGGTCGCGACCCTCGGTGTGGCGGGAATCGGATTCTCGTGGTGGTCGGGCCGACGGGTCAGAGTTCGAGACGGGCGATCCAGAGGCCCGGTGCGTCGATCTCGGACGGTGTCGGTACCGCGGCCTCACGGCCGAGCAGGGCGATGAGCCCCGCCTCACCGAGTCGGTCGACCACCCCGCCAGCGAACACCTTGCCGCGTTGCACCTGCTCGTTCGTGAGGCGCAGACCGAGCAGGCGGTGAACGAAAACGTCATCAGGGCTCGTCTCCACCCGGCGGCGGCGCACGGCCTCGGCAATGCGCAGCGCGTCGCCACCGATGACCCGAACTGCCACCGAGTCGACCAGGTAGTCGATACAGCCGACCACCGCTGCGGTGGCTGCATCGAGCTGCGGGGCGAGCGCCTCCTGCTCGGCCGACTGCACTGCGCCCAGCAGCACGGCAGGGTCGCCGAGCAACTGCTGCACGGCGCGCATCGGGTCGGCGGCGTCGTCGAGTTCGAGGCTCGTGAGTTGCTCGGTGATGGCGGCCGGGTCGGGCCGGAATCCGCCCACGTAGGCACGAACCATCGCGGTGTACTGAGAGCGAAGCGGTGCGAGCGAGAACAGGGTGTGTCCGATGAGCTCCTGCGCCAGCACCCACAGCCGCATCTCGTCGACGGGCAGGCTCCAGTCGCCGGCGAAGGTGTCGATGTTGGCGGGCACCACGAGCAGTGCGTGGTCGTTGCGGGGAATCGGCAGGTCGTACTGCCCGAAGGTGCGCGCCGCCATCCGACCCACCATCGAGCCCACGGCCATGCCCATCATGCTCGGCGCCATCATCTGACTGAGGTTCGCCATCATCGCCATCATCGGGTCGGTGCCGTCAGGCAGGTCGACGGCGGTGTCGGGTCGGCGCCCGAGCGACGTGGCGAGTTCGGTGAACAACGGTCGATACGCGTCGAGCGTGCGTTGCGCCCACACACCGGGGGTGACCGGGGTGATCTCGGGGAAGGCAGTGGTGAGCCCGGTGAGGTCGTGCACGTGCATCTCGAGAATGCGGGCGAGGTCGGCGAGCTTGATGCGCGCCGTGGGGTCGACATTGGGCTCGGAGGCGCCTCCGGTGGCGGCGACCGCGGCGAACTGCTTCGCTGCGTCCCAGTTGAGGGGGCCCTGCCCCGCCAGCATGCGGGCGAACTCGCCGAACATCGGCACTCCGGCGAACGGGTTGTCGCCGGGGGGAACGTCACCGTTGGACATGGCCGAAGCCTACGGTGGTCGCAGCAGGTAGCGTCGTCGGCGTGGATGCAGCATCGGCAACCGTCACCGGCAACCCGGTGTGGGTGAACGACGGCACCGGCGGTCTCGGCGTGCGCGTCGAGCGACTGCTGGCCGCCAGCGACCTGGCCACTTCGGCGGGGGCCGAGCACTGCGAGGTGATGGTGTGGCTCAGCGCCCACGACGCCGATGCCCGTTCGACGCGGCGCGAGAGCGCTCTCGAGGGGCTCGCAGAGGCGCTGGCTTCCTGCCCCCACCTCAGCCACGTGGTGCTGGTGTCGTCGGCGATGGTGTACGGAGCATGGGCGAACAACCCCGTGCCGCT
>CAZQPJ010000313.1:0-3150 GCA_964595105.1 uncultured Bifidobacterium sp. | reverse complement strand
CCGACATCACGTACTGGCCATGGACATAGGTGAGATCGAGGCCGTACACCTCGACGCGTGCGATCTTCATCCGGCCGACGCTAGTGCCGTCGTTGAGGTTGCCAGTGCAATTGCACTAACATCCCGCCATGCACATCGAAGGCGTCTACGTACCCGTTGCCACACCGTTCCATGCTGATGGCAGCCTCGACCTCTCCCGCTACGGCCTCATCATCGAGCACGTACTGCAGGGCGGCTGTCACGGCCTCGTGCCGGCCGGCACCACCGGCGAGTACTACGCGATGAGCCACGACGAGCGGCTGCAGCTGTTCGAGAAGGCCATCGAGATCAACGCTGGCCGCGCCGTGATGGTCGCCGGCTGCAACGCTGGTTCCACCGCCGAGGTCGTGTCGTACGCGAAGTCGGCAAAGACAATGGGCTACGACGCCATCATGCTGGCAGCGCCGCCCACCTCGCTCCCCCGCCAGCACGAGCTCGCCGCCCACTTCCTCACCGCCGCCGAACAGGGCGGCCTGCCGGTGGTGCTCTACAACTACCCAGCACGCGCCGGCGTGGAGATCGGCTTCGAGTGCCTCGACCTCGTGGCCGACCACCCGGGCATCGTGGCCATCAAGGAGTCGAGCAGCGACATGTCGCGGTTCCTTGCGATGCGCCGCAACTACGGCGACCGCATCACCATCATGTGCGGCAGCGACGATCAGGCAGCCGACTACTTCTTCTGGGGCGTTCGCTCGTGGCTGGCCGGTACCGCCAACGTGCTGCCCGCCCACCACGCGGCCATCATGAACGCCGCCAACGCCGGCAACGTGGAAGCGGCTCGTCAGGGCTTCGACGACATCCTTCCGTGGGTGCAGCACATGGAGGAGGGCCAGTACAACCAGAAGGTGAAGGCTGGTCTGCTGATGCAGGGCATCGACCTCGGTCCGGTGCGACAGCCGTTGCTGCCGCTTTCGGCCGAGGCCACCGACACGCTCCACGCCGTGTTGGGTGCGGCGCTCGCCGCTCCGCTCGCCAAGGACTGAAACCACCGATGCGCGCCGTCAAGACGGTCACCGCGTACGAGGCGCACGCCGAGGGCGAGCAGGGCACCTGCTACCTCGGCAGCGTCTTCGACGTGCCGGGCCTCACGGCGCGCGAGAAGTTGCACCACCTCAACGAGGTCGACGACACCGTTCGTCGCGAGTTGGCGCTCGAGCCACGCGGTCGACCGCAGGCCAGCGCCAATCTCGTGTTCCCTTCCGCCGACCCTGAAGCGCACGCCGGGTTCATCATCCTCCAGGCCGATCGTGCCCATGCGATGAGCGGCTCGAACACCATCTGCGTGGTCACCACGTTGCTCGAGACCGGTGCGGTGAAGATGCAGGAACCCTCGACCGAGGTCGTGCTCGAGACTGCAGCCGGCCTGGTGCGCACCGTCGCCACATGCCGCGACGGTCGCTGCGAGCGCGTCACGCTCGACGGTGTGCCCTCGTTCGTCGAAGCCCTCGACGTACAACTGGAGGTACCGGGCATCGGCATCGTGCCGGTCGACATCGCGTACGGCGGTTGTTACTACGTGCTCGTGCGATCCGACGACGCAGGAGTGCGCCTCACCCGGCAGGGAGCCCGCGACGTGGTCGACGTCGGCGAGCGCATCTTCGCTGCCGCGCAGGAGCAGGTGAAGGTGCAGCACCCCACCATTCCCGAGATCAACTTTCTCTCGTACACGATGATCATCGGCGACGACGACCCTGCCAACGGCAGTCTGCGTGGCGCCACCGTGCTGAGCGGCCGCGTCGACCGGTCGCCCTGCGGCACCGGTAACTCGGCGCGGCTGGCGATGATGCACGCCCGCGGCATGGCACAACCCGGCGACCGCTTCACCGCACGCTCGCTCATCGACAGCGAGTTCGGGGTGGAGTTCGTGGGCACCACCACGGTGGGAGATCGGGTGGCCGTGCTGCCGCGCATCAGCGGCCGCGGCTGGCTCTTCGGCACGCGCATCTCGACGATCGACCCGACCGACCCCTACCCCACCGGGTTCACCCTCACCGACCTCTGGGGCCGCAACGGCTGACCGGTCGATTCTCCCGATCACCGTGGCGGCGTGTCAGGAGGCTCGGGTGAACCGCTCGAAGCGCTCCGCCAGCAGGTCACGGTCGGGGCGTTCGACCTTCGATGTCGGCAACTGACGGAGTCGCTCGCCATTCATCGCCTTGATGGCGTGCTGCAGCGTGGGTCCATCGAACGTCTCGAGCACCGAGCCCTTCACGTGCACCACGTAGTCGGGGGAGATACCGATGATGTGCTGGTCGAAGGCTCCGTGGTGGATCTTGCAGAGCGCCAGCCCGTTCGTCACCTTCGCCGAACCGCCTTCGGCGTCGGACTTGATGTGCGCAGCATCGAGCAGTTCGGCGAACGGCAGGCGGCACACCGCACAGCGGCGCTCGTAGGCGTGGATCACCACCGAGCGGAACAGCGGCTGGTGATGACGCTGGCGCACGATGCGCTCGTTGTAGTGCCGAGCGAACTCGATCACCTCACCCGACGCCTCGTGGGGAAGTGCTCGCTGGTCTTCGTCGACCGCCACCACGAACTGGTGCTGCTCGGGCTCCTCGCCCACCAACCACACCGGGAACTCCGGCCTGAACACCTGGGTCTTCGTGCCGGGCCGATAGCCGATGCCGATGAACCACACGAGTGGAAGCTGACGCTCCATCGCCGTGCGCAGCCAGGTGTTGTCGGCGAAGGAGGCATCCGTGCCGCGCCACTTGTACCGCAGCATCCCGTCGGCACCGACGGAGTCGTCGTAGGGGCGACGTGTGTCGTCGGGCGAGTAGGCGGTGAGGATGCTGATTGCGGCAGGCGAGTAGTCCTTGATACGCCAGATGCCGGTCTGGGTACCCACCAGACGATGGCGACGGCCATTGAACTCGAACTCGCTCAGGTCGTCGCGAGACAGTCCCTCGGTGGTGAGCATCCTCGTGCGCAACCACGCGAACACCGACTCGCGAAAAGCTGTCTCATCGAGTGACGGCCACGCCATCTCGCCAGGTTAGGCAGCTCGACGACATCGCCTCGACCGCGTCAGCCATATGGCAACGAGAGCGCTGCATGCACCTGCGGGCCTGCGGTGCCGTCGGGCTCGATGCCGAGGAAGTACTGCAGGTC
>CAZQPJ010000312.1:0-3156 GCA_964595105.1 uncultured Bifidobacterium sp. | reverse complement strand
GATGTCATCTTCGCCGGCACCGCCAAGCGACCGGCGCTGGGACGCGCCGAGGTGGCGCTCACCATCGACAACTCGGCGGGCCTGCTGCCCATCGAGTTCACCGAGGTCACGGTGTCTCGCATCCTGTTCCGCACCGGTGAGAGCGAGTACTCCATCAACGGTGCTCCCTGCCGATTGCTCGATGTGCAGGAACTGCTGAGCGACGCCGGTGTCGGCCGCCAGCAGCACGTCATCGTCAGCCAGGGTCAGATCGATGCAGTGCTCAATGCGCGCCCCGAAGACCGGCGGAGCATCATCGAGGAAGCCGCCGGGGTGTTGAAGTACCGCAAGCGCAAGGAGAAGGCCGAGCGGCGACTCGATGCCACCGAGGCCAGCCTGCTGCGTGTGCAAGACCTGTTGCGCGAGGTGCGTCGACAGTTGCGACCGCTCGAGCGGCAGGCCGAAGCCGCCCGTCGGCACGGTGATCTCGTGAAGGAACTCAGCGCTCTGCAGGTGTTCCTGTCCGGACGGGAAATCGCATCGCTGCGCGCTCGTCTCACTTCGCTGGCGACCGAGAAGGTGTCGCAGGGTGAGGTCGAGCAGGCGTTGCGCCATGAACTCGCCACCCTCGACACGCAGGTGATGGCTGCCGAGGCCGAACTCACGGCCCGCGGCGACACCGACCTCAGCGACGAGTGGGTTCGGGTGGAGCAGTTGCGTGAACGTGCTCGCGGTGTTGCGGCCGTGCTCGTGGAGCGTCGTCGTTCCATGGAACGCGACCGCGGGCAACTGATGGACAGCGGGGTCGTGGCCAACCTCGAGGCCGATGCCGATCGGCTGCGGGTCGAACTCGAGTCAGTCGAAGCCGAACTCGCAGCCCTCGGGCCGGAGGCCGAGGTGCTGGCCGCCGACGAGACCGCGTTCGCGGAGCGGCGTCGCGACACCCTGGAGGTCATCGACAGCACGGTGGTGGGCACGTCGGCCGCCAGCGCCGCTGCCGAGGTACGCGGTGAACTGCGGTCGTTGCGCACGGCTCTCGAGCGCGCCGAAACCGATCTGCGCCGCCAGGTGAGCAGGCTCGACTCGCTCCGCCAACGGGCGGGGCAACTCGACGTGGAATGCCAGCGGCTGCGCGACGAGTGCGAGAGTTCGCAGACCGCCGAGGCGGAACTGGTGACTGCGGTCGAGGCCGCCGAGGCCCGTCGTCTCGCTGCCGAGGGAGCGAATGAGACGCTCGTGTCCAGCCGGCAGGCGGCGTCGGAGGAACACTCGCGTTGGGCTGCCCGCGCCGAGGCACTGCACCAGGCGCTCGAGAGCGCCAGGGCGCGCGCCGGCGCCGAGCATCTGGCCGGTGTCGACGGAGTGCTCGGCACGTTGCTCGACCTCATCGAGATCGATGACGGTTGGGAGAGCGCGGTCGAGGCTGCACTGGGCGAGGCGTTGCAGGCAGTGGTGGTGGCCAATGCGCAGAAGGGTCGCGAAGCTCTACGGTCGCTGCAGAGCAACAACGTGCATGGCGCCGTGCTGGCCTTGGGCGGCAGCGCCGCGGCCGCAGCGCCGGTGGCTGGCGGCGACCCTGTGAGGCCTCACGTGAGGAGCCGCCATGCTGGGGTGCCCGCATTGCTCGATGCGGTGCTCGGCGGAGCCGTACGCGTGCAGGGTTGGGCCGAGGCGGTCGACATGGCCATCGCCCATCCGAGCGCCGTCGTGGTCACGTCGGCAGGCGACCGGTTCGGCCCGCAGGGGTGGCGCCTCGGCGCTGCGAGCGGTGGCGCAACCGCCGCTGCGTTGGAGGAGGCACAGCAGCGCGCCGCTGCGGCCGAGGCCGACCTCTCCCGGCTCGACACCTCGCTCGCCGGGGCCCGCGCGGAACTGCAGGCAGCGAGGGCACACGAACTCGAGGTGTCGCGCCGACTCGACGCGCACGATGCGCGCTTCTCGGCCAACAGCGAAGCGCTCGCCCGCAGCCAGTCGGAGCGGCGCGATGCGCAGAGCGAGATCGAGGCGGTGGAGCGCACGGTGACCGAGGGTCAGCAACGCACTGCCCGGGAAGGTACCCGCATCGCCGAACTCGACGCGCTCGTGCCCGCGCTCGAGGCCGACGAGGCAGCCGAGGCCGAAGCGGCCCGGGCTCGTGGTGAGGCGCGTGCCCGCCTCGACAGTCAAGCGGCCCTGCTGGCCGGGCGTCGGCAGGACCTCGAGGTCCGCAACGCCGGTCTGCACGAGCGCAGCGCCTTCCTGCAGCGCCGCCTCGCCGAGACCGAGCGTCGGCTCGAGACCGACAGCGCCGCCCGGGCCGAGGCGGCGCAGCGCCGCGAGGCCGTCGACCGCAGCCTGCGGGCAGTCGAGCGGCTGGCCGAATTGGTGGAGCGCCACCGACACACCATCGAGGTTCGTCACGCCGAACTGCAGGAACTGCGTCGCCGTCAGAGCGACGAGGTGCGCGCCATCGCCGGTCGACTCGACGAGTGCCGGCGTCGGCGGTCGGCGGCCGAGAAGGAACTCGACGAGACACGTGAGCGCGTCCGGCGGGTCGAGATCGACGACGCGGAGGTGCGGATGCGGCTCGAGGGCGCCGTCGAAGCCCTTCGCCGTGACCACGACATCGAACCGGCTGCCGCCGAGGCCGCTGAGTTGCCGGAACTGCCGGAGGGCGTGAACCCTGCGGCGCGGGTACGCGATCTCGAGCGCGAACTGCGGTTGATGGGGCCCATCAACCCGCTCGCGCTCGAGGAGTTCAACGAACTGCAGGAGCGCCACCGCTTCCTCGAGGAACAACTCGACGACGTGCGCAACACCCGCCGGGATCTCATGCGCGTCATCAAGGCCGTCGACCTCGAGATCCAGACGGTCTTCTCGGCTGCATTCGCCGACGTCAGCACGCACTTCGCCCAGTTGTTCTCGACGTTGTTCCCCGGTGGGACCGGCAAGTTGGTGCTCACCAACCCCGACGACCTGCTCGCCACCGACATCGAGGTGGAAGCCAAGCCGAGCGGCAAGAACGTGAAAAAACTCTCGCTGCTGTCTGGCGGCGAGCGCAGCCTCACGGCTCTGGCGTTCCTCTTCGCGGTGTTCCGCAGTCGACCGTCGCCGTTCTATGTGATGGACGAGGTCGAAGCAGCGCTCGACGACGTCAACCTGCAGCGATTCTTGTCGCTCGTGGCGGATTTCCGCGAC
>CAZQPJ010000311.1:0-3178 GCA_964595105.1 uncultured Bifidobacterium sp. | reverse complement strand
TGCGGTCGCGCATCTCCACCGGACCGCATGCATGGATCTGCGCGGCGCCCGGCTGCTTGCCGAAGCCCACCACGGCCATCTTGGTCGGTCCGCTCTCGATGGGGCCCTTGAAGCACGTGTGCGGCTTCACCCGGTTCACGGGCAGGATGCGGTCGGCTCCGGCCGCGTGTCGATCGAGATAGAGCGGCATGCCCGCCGCAGTGCGGGCGACTTCAACGGTCTCCATCGTGGCGCGGATCTCGGCACCGAGTGCCTCCTCGGTCATGCCCAGCGACTCGAGCATCGCCCGCTGACCGTCGGCCGTGGCACCACCGTGACTGCCCATGGCGGGCACCACGAACGGATCGGCACCGAGTTGACGGAGGCCTGCCAGCACACCGCGAAGCAGTGGCACGCGGTCGGTGAGCCCCCGGCTGCCGCCGCCCACGGCCACGGTCATGCCCGGCATCACCTCGGGCGCAAGCCGCGCCAGTACCTCGGCGGTGGCCGCGGCCTCGACGTCGGCGATCGGTTGCGGCGACGGCACCGGCAGCGTCACCTCGGTGAGCGTCGGCACCTCGAGATCGGGGTGGAAGGGAAGTTCGACGCCGTGCACGAGTTGGTCCCAGTTCACGGTGTCACGGTAACCCGTGAACCCACGACGGATAGCCTCCCCTGCCATGCCCACCTTCCGCAGGTTCCTCGCCGCGCTCGCACTCTGTGCCGTCACAGCCGGGTGCTCGAACTCCGGCGCCGCCGACACCAGCGTGGCCGTCGACAGCGCGCCGGCGGTGCCCACATCGCCTGCCGACACCCAGGCACCCACCACCCCCGCACCCGTCACCGAGGTGCCCACCACCGTGGCGGCCACGACGTGGGATGCGGTGCCAGCGCCGAGCGACTGCATGTGCAGCGACGGCAGTGCCTTCACGTTCTTCGTGCACCGGGCCGACCCGGCCAAGGTGGTCTTCTACCTCGAAGGTGGTGGGGCGTGCTTCGACGGCAGCACCTGCGGGCCCGACAGCAAGGCCTTCAAGCGCACGGTGGGTCACGAGAACGGACTCGACGACCTCACCACCGGCATCTTCGACTTCACCAACCCACAGAACCCGTTCAACGACTGGAGTGTCGTGTTCGTGCCCTATTGCACCGGTGATGTGCACATCGGCAACACCACTCACGACTACGGCAACGGCGTCACCATCCAGCACAAGGGCTACGTGAACGCCTCCACCGCGTTGAAGGCCACGAAGGATCTGTTTCCCGATGCCACCGAACTGGTGGTGACGGGCGAGAGCGCCGGCTCGGTGCCCACCCCGCTGTACGCAGGCATGGCCAGCGACATGTGGACCACGGCCACCATCAAGGTGCTCGGCGACGGTTCCGGCGCCTACCCCGACATCGCCGGCATCAACGCCGTCATCGGTGCCAACTGGGGCACCATGAACGCCGTTCCCGACTGGCCGGAGAACAAGGGCCAGACCGTCGAGACCTGGAGCCTGCCCGGCCTCTACGTGCAGGCCCACAAGCACGCGCCCGACATCGTGTTCTCGCGGCACGACTACGCCTTCGACAGGACGCAGGTGTTCTTCGCACAGTTGGCGGGCATCCCGGCCGACGACCTGGTGTCGCTGATCGACCAGAACGAGCAACAGATCGAGAAGAGCGGCATGGACCTCTGGAGCTACATCAGCCCCGGCGACTCGCACACGGTGCTCAGCAAGCCCGACTTCTACACCGAGACCGTGAACGGCACGTCGTTCGTGCAGTGGGTGACCGACCTCGTTGCGGGCAACCCGACACCCGACGTCCACTGCACCACCTGCACGACGGGATGACCCGAATGCCCGATCTGCAGCACGTGGTGGTGGTGGGGGCCTCGCTGGCGGGGTTGCGCGCCTGCGAGACCCTGCGCCAGGAGGGCCACACCGGACCCATCACCCTCGTCGGAGCCGAGACAGAGGTGCCCTACGACCGGCCACCGCTGTCGAAGAAACTGCTCGCCGGCGAGTGGGAACCCGACCGCATCCGGCTTCGCAAGCCAGACGACTTCGCGTCGCTCGACCTCACCCTTCGACTCGGTGTTCGAGCCACCGAGTTGCGCACCGCCAAACGCGAGGTGGCGCTGGCCGACGGGACGGTGCTGCCGTTCGACGGCGTGGTGATCGCCACCGGTACCTCACCGCGGCGACTGCCCGACCAACCCTCCGCCGACGGTGTGCTGGAACTGCGCACGCTCGCCGACTCGCTCGCGCTCCGCGACCGCATCGCCGACGGCACGGCGCACGTGGTGGTGATCGGCGCCGGGTTCATCGGCCTCGAGGTGGCGGCCACGGCACGGCAGAAGGGTTGCGAGGTCACCGTGCTCGAAGGCGCACCGGCTCCGATGATCCGGGGCCTCGGGGCGGCCATGGGGCAGGCAGCCGCCTCGGTGCACGCCCGCCACGGCGTCGACGTGCGGTGCGGCGTGCAGGTGGCCGGTATCGACACCCACGATGGACGGGCCACTGCAGTGCGGCTCGCCGACGGCACCGTGCTGCCCGCCGATGTGGTGGTAGTGGGCGTGGGCGTCTCACCCGCCACCGAGTGGCTTGCGTCGAGTGGCCTCGTGCTGCGCGACGGCATCGTGTGCGACGCCACACTCAACGCCGGCATCCCCGGCGTGTACGCAGCCGGCGATTGTGTTCGCTGGCACAACGGTGTGTTCGCGCATCACGACGACGCCGAGATGCGCGTCGAGCACTGGACCAACGCCGCCGAGCACGGTGCAGCGGCAGCTCGCAACATGCTGGCGGTGCACCGAGGCGAGGCTCCCACCCCCTACGAGTCGGTGCCGTTCTTCTGGAGCGACCAGTTCGAGAGTCGCATCCAGTTCGTGGGCCGCGCTCACGGCGGCGACGACGTGCACGTGTTCACCGGCAGCACCGATGGCGCATTCGCTGCGCTCTACGGGTGGGAGGGTCATCTGCGCGGTGTGCTGGGCGTCAGCATGCCGAAGATGGTGATGCCGTTCCGGGCCCTGGTGGGCGCCCGGGCGACGTGGGACCAGGCGCTCGCGAAGGCAGCCGAGCTCACGGCCTGACGGCGGCTGGCAGCCCTTGCCTCCGGGCGTACACTTGCCGCATGACAACGTCGTCGGGTTCACATCTGTCCAACGTCTGGTTCTCGGTCACGCCGCTCGAGGTGTCGCACGGCAGCG
>CAZQPJ010000310.1:0-3187 GCA_964595105.1 uncultured Bifidobacterium sp. | reverse complement strand
CGCTGCCTTGCGCGAGCTCACCTTGTCGCCCATCTCGACGATGGCGGCGGGCGGCGGCCCGATGAAGGTGACGCCCTTGGCAGTGATGGCACGGGCGAAGTCGGCGTTCTCGGAGAAGAAGCCGTAGCCCGGGTGCACGGCGTCGGCACCGCTCTGCTCGATGGCGCTGAGGATTGCGTCGGTGTTCAAGTAACTCTCGGCTGCCGTCGACCCACCGAGTGCGTACGCCTCGTCGGCGAGGCGTACGTGCAGCGCGTTGCGATCGAGTTCGCTGTACACCGCAACGGTGGCGATCCCGAGTTCGCGGGCGGCTCGGATGACACGGACGGCGATCTCGCCGCGGTTTGCAATCAGGATCTTTTTCAGCACAGGTGGCAATCTTTGCCGAATGGAACGACCCAGTGCCACCTCATCGGGCGATTCGCCCTCCGCCTGGCCCCCAGGCTGGCAGGTGCGCATGGTCGACGAGACCGGCAGCACCAATGCCGACCTGCTCGCCGCGGCCGTCGACGGTGCACCGAATCGCTCCGTGCTGATGGCGCGGCACCAGACCGCCGGTCGGGGTCGTCTCGACCGCCGGTGGGAGGCGCCGGCCGGCGCCAACCTGCTCGTGTCGATCCTGTTCACCGAGGTGCCCGAGCACCCGCACGAACTCACACAACGAGTGGCCCTTGCCGCCGCAACCGCGGCACACCGTCTCGTGGGCGCCGACGTGCGTCTGAAGTGGCCCAACGACCTCCTGCTCGACGGTCGCAAACTCGCCGGAGTCCTCGCACAGTCGACGTTCGTGGGGGCAACACGTGTGGTCGTGGTCGGCATCGGCATCAACGTCGGCTGGTCGCCTCCCGACGCAGCGGTGCTGGGCGCCGGACTCGACCCCCGCGAACTGCTCGCCGAACTGCTCCGCGCCCACGACGCGCTCCCTGACGACGTGTGGCCGGTGTACCGCGCCCGCCTCGCCACCATCGGCGCCGCCGTGAGGGTCGAGCTCCCCACCGGCAGCATCGAGGGCCGGGCGCTCGACGTGGAACGCGATGGACGGCTGGTGGTGCTCGACGAGTGCGGTATCAGCCATCGGTTCGACGTGGGCGACGTGGTGCACCTGCGGCCGGCCTGACCCGCCATCGGTGACCTCGCCGGCGAGACCTCGACCGCTACCCTCGACGCTCGTGCTCGAGATCGACACCACGCCGTTGCCGCGGCAGCGACGCGTTGCGGGAGCGCTCGGCGTGGCGCTCGCCGTGGGCGTCGTGGGCGCAGCGGGAATGCTCGTGGCGGCGCGGCGCACGATCGACACCGTCGAACGCGTCCCCAATGTGGCCAGCGTGCTCAGCGCATCGAGTTCCACCGTCGACAACTACCTGCTGGTGGGAAGTGACAGTCGAGCGGCCGGTGACCCCAACACGGGTGACACGGGTGACAGCGGTGGCGTCAGCGGCAACCGCAGCGACACCATCATGGTGCTTCGCTACGACCGGGCATCGGGCACGGCGGCGCTGCTCTCCATTCCACGGGACCTCTACGTCCACGTGCCCGGACACGACGGCAAGCGGCGCATCAACGCGGCGTTCAACGACGGCGCCGACGTGCTGGTGCAGACCGTGCAGCAGGAACTCGGTCTTCCTGTTCACCACTACGTGGAGATCGACTTCGTCGGGTTCACGCAACTCGTGAAGGCGCTCGGTGGCATCCAGGTCTGTTTTCTCTATCCCACCCGCGACCTCAACACGGGGCTCAACATCATCGCTCCTGGATGCTTCGTGCTCGACGGAAACCAGGCGCTGGCCTATGCGCGCAGCCGCCACTACGAGGAACTGCGCGACGGCGAATGGCACGAAGACCCCACGAGCGACCTCGGTCGTTCGAAGCGCCAGCGCGAGTTCGTGAACGCCAGCCTCCAGACGGCTCTTGCGCAGGTGAAGTCGAACCCGTTCAGCGCAGGCCGACTGGTGGCGTCGATCGGTTCGTCGCTGCGCATCGACGAGCACCTCGACCCGGTGGAGGCCGGGTCGTCGCTCCGCAGTGCGGTGGACGGCGGTCTGCAGACCTTCGCGTTGCCGGTGAACCCGCTCACCGTGAACGGCAACGCCGTGCTCGAACTCGGGAAGGGAGCCGATGCCGTGCTGGCCTTCTTCCGAGGCGACGGCCCTCCGCCTTCGGGCTGAGCCGAGCCGCGATACTGGAGCCCGATGCCCACCATCAGAGAGAGTTCCCTCATCAGCGGTGTCCACATCGTGGAGCCCACCGTGCACGGCGACCAGCGCGGTCTGTTCATCGAGACATACCGGCGCGAATGGTTCCCCCACGGTCGTGAGATGGTGCAGGGCAATCGGTCGAACAAGCAGGCCGGGGCCGTGGTGGGCCTGCACTACCACCTCCATCAGGCCGACTACTGGTACTGCCCGGTGGGCACCATCCGTGTGGTGCTGCACGACCTGCGCGGCGGCGGCCCCACCGACGGTGCCACCGAGTGCTTCGACATCAGCGGTGAGAACCACCTCGGAGTGTTCATCCCGCCCGGCGTGGCGCACGGCTTCGCGGCGCTCACCGATGTGGTGATGACGTACCTGGTGGATGGCTACTACAACCCGTCCGACGAACTGGGTGTGCTGTGGAGCGACCCAGCGATCGGTGCCGATTGGGGAGTGACCGATCCCATCCTGTCGGCGCGCGACCAGCAGAACCCGTTGCGTGCCGACCTGCCCGTCGGTCGTCGCCCGTACTGGCAGATGAGGACCTGACCGTGAAGTTGTTCGTCACCGGCGCTGCCGGATTCATCGGCTCGAACTACGTGCGCTGGCTGCTGGCCAACAGCGACGACGAGGTGACCATCCTCGACGCGCTCACCTACGCGGGGAACCTCGCGACCATCCGTGACCTCGTCGACGACCGCCGCTGTCGTTTCGTGCACGGTGACATCTGCGACCAGGAAGTGGTGCTCGAGTCGATGGCGGGCCACGACGCCGTGGTGCACTTCGCTGCCGAAACCCACGTCGACCGCAGCATCAAGGACGGTTATTCGTTCGTGCGTACCAACTGCTTCGGCACCAACGTGCTGTGCGACGTGGCGATGCGCGTGGGCGTGCAGCGGTTCCTGCACATCAGCACCGACGAGGTGTACGGCAGCATCGACGTGGGTTCGTTCAGCGAGACCGACATTCTCTCGCCGCGCTCGCCCTACTCGGCC
>CAZQPJ010000309.1:0-3191 GCA_964595105.1 uncultured Bifidobacterium sp. | reverse complement strand
CGACGGTGGGCCACGACGCGGAGCGGAACGCGCTCATCACCCCGTCGACCACCACGTCGGGTGCGTCTGCGGGGCCCACGAGGGCGGTGGCGTAGCGGATCAGTTCATCGGCGTGACGCCGATAGACCGCCGCGTGGTCGGCCGCTGCCCCGGGGTCCATGGTGGACATCATCGCCCATGTGACGCCACCAACCCTGCGAACGGGTGACAGCCGACCGCCGGGCCGACCGGGCGGGACCTCAGCGGTGCGTCTGGTTGGCGAGCCAGATCTGGAACCAGCGCGCCGAGGCAGTGGCGTGCTGCAGCACGTCGTCGATCTTCGGCCTCAACAGTTCGACCTCGTCGAGCTGCAGCAGCACCTCGCATGCTCGGGCCAACGGTGCCGCGCCCAGCAACAGGGCGCTCGACTTCAGCGTGTGTGCCACCGCATGTGCGGCGGCGAGGTCACGAGACTCGGCAGCGCCGTTGAGCAGACCACGACGAGGGTGCAACTCGTTGAGGAACAGTTGCACCAGCTGTCCGACCCTGGTGGTGTCGCCGAGTTCGACCACGAGATTCCCCAGCACCGATTCGTCGACCGGCGGTGCCGCCTCGCCAGTTGCCGAGCGGCGACTCGGCGCCGAGCCGTCGGGGTTCAGCACCCGGTCGATCGACGACATCAGGTCATCGAGCCGTTGCCGCAGCGCCGAGGCGAGGGCGTGTGTGCCGTCGGGCAAGCCGAGCGCGCCGATCGACGCAACCAGATCGTTCACGTCGCGCAACGCGGTGCGCAACTGGTCGCGCACTCGGTCGACGTCGGAGGACTCGTCCATCAGAACAGTGTGCCCGATGCGGAGGCGACCACGATGCGATGCCGAGGTGAGGGGTGGCCGCTGCGGTCAGCAGCCGCCGGCCACGGCGGGGATGATGCTCACGGTCTCGCCAGCGGGCACCGCCGTGGCAAGGCCGTCGAGGTAACGAACGTCGTCATCGGCCACGAAGATGTTCACGAACTTCCGCATCGCGCCGGACTCGTCGAGCAGACGATCACGGAAACCGGGGTGCGCGGCTTCGAGGCTGTCGATGACGTCGGCGAGGGTGGCACCCTCGACCTGCACCTGCGAGTTGCCGCCCGCCATGGGGCGGAGCGTGGTGGGAATGCGAACGGTCACGGCCATGCCCAAATGCTACCGAGTCGGTCGGCTTTTCACCGCAGCGCAGACGCAAGCGGCCTCCCGCCTAGCCTTGATGCGATGCGAGTGCTGGCCGCTGTCGACAAGTTCAAGGGCACGGCCACCGCGGCGCAGGTGGCGGCGGCCATCGGGCATGCGTGCTGGGAACTCGGCCACGATTGTGTGGAGCAGCCCGTCGCCGATGGCGGGGAGGGCACCTTGGAAGCACTCGGGGGCGCCAACCGCAGCAGCGTCGTCACCGGTCCTCTCGGTGATCCCGTGCGGGCCGACTGGCGCTTCCAGCGCGGCACGGCGGTGAGCGAGATGGCCCGTGCGTCGGGGCTCACCCTGGTGGGCGGCGCAGCGAAGAACGACGCGATGGCCGCCACCACCACCGGCACGGGCGAACTGATCGACCAGGCGCTCGACCTCGGTGCGAAGAAGATCGTGGTGTGCCTCGGCGGTTCGGCCACCACCGACGGCGGACTCGGCTGTATCCGCGCCATCACGGCGCCGGCGCGCCTGCGCGGTGTGCAACTGCTGGTGGCCTGCGACGTGCAGACGCTCTTCACCGATGCCGCGCCCGTGTTCGGCCCGCAGAAGGGGGCCACGCCCGCACAGGTCGACATGCTGCGTGGGCGGCTCGAACGTCTGGCGCAGATGTACCAGGAGCAGTACGGCATCGACGTGCGCCACATGCCCGGCACGGGTGCCGCTGGCGGCCTCGCCGGGGGCCTCGTGGCACTCGGTGGGCGGCTGATGCCCGGGTTCGAGTTGGTGGCGGACGAGATCGACCTGCACGACAAGATCGCTGCAGCCGACCTCGTCATCACCGGCGAGGGCTACCTCGACGAGCAGAGCTTCGAGGGCAAGGTGATCGGTGGCGTGCAGGCGATGTGTGATGCGCAGCACACGCCCGTCGCGGCAATCGTCGGTGACAGTGCGCCCGAGGTGGCGGACCGCATTCGGCACCGCTCGCTGGTGCGCGACTTCGGCACCGACCGAGCCATGGCCGAGCCGCTGTGGTGCATCGAACATGCGGCACTGGCGCTCCTGGGCGACGACACAGCGAAGTAGGTTCGCCGGCGATGAATGCCGCACATGTCGAGCCCGCCGATCTGGTGATCGAAAACTGCACGGCGCTGGTCGACACCTCCGGCTCCGCTGCAGTGTTCCGTCCGGGTGCCACCATCGTGGTGCGCAACGGTGTCATCGACGCCGTGCTCGACGCCCACGAGCCGACGCCCGCCGCACGCGAACGGATCGACGCGCGCGGCATGGTGGCCATGCCCGGGCTGGTGAACACCCACTGCCACGCAGCGATGACCCTCTTCCGGGGTGCGGCGGAGGACGTGGAGGTGAACGCGTGGTTCAACGACTACATCTGGCCGATGGAGGTGAACCTCACGCCTCGTGACGTGTACCTCGGCACCATGGTGGCGTGCGCCGAGATGATTTCGTGCGGTGTCACGCAGTTCGCCGACCAGTACTTCCACATGCAGGAGGCAGCTCGAGCCGTCGACGAATCCGGCATGCGCGCCAATCTGGGATGGGCGTTCTTCAGCACCCAGGGCGATGCCGGTCTTGCCACGTCGGTCGGCTTCGCTGACGAGTTCCGGGGTGCGGCCGGTGGACGCATCAGCACGTCGATCGTGCCGCACGCCCCCTACACGGTGAACGACGAGCACTTGCGCCGTGCTGCCGAAGAGGCCGTGCGACTGGGCGTGAAGGTGCACACGCATGCCTCCGAGGACATCGCCCAGACCCACCGCAGTGTCGCCGAACGCGGCATCACACCCATCGACGTGCTCCACCGCACTGGCGTGCTGGAAGCCGGCTGCATCATCGCCCACGGCAACGGCATCATCGACAGCGACATTCCGTTGCTGGCCGAGCGGAACGACCGGGTGGGCGTCACTCACGGGCCGAAGGGCTACCTGAAGTTCGCGCTCAGTCGGCTCACCCCGGTTCGGCAACTCCTCGATGCCGGTGTGCCGGTGGGCTACTGCACCGATGGCGCGGCATCGAACAACACGCTCG
>CAZQPJ010000308.1:0-3239 GCA_964595105.1 uncultured Bifidobacterium sp. | reverse complement strand
GACACCGGGGCCCATTTCTACGACGTCTTCGAGTGCGCTGACGGGAAGTACGTGTCACTGGGTTCCATCGAGCCGCAGTTCTACGCCGAACTCCTCCGCCTCACGGGTCTCGACGGCGATCCCGGGTTCGCCCAGCAGATGAACCGGCAGATGTGGCCCGAGTTGAAGGCGCGCCTGCAGGAGGTGATGCGGGGCAAGACCCAGGCCGAGTGGTGCGCCATCATGGAACACACCGATGTCTGCTTCGCTCCGGTGCTGCGCATGGACGAGGCGGCGCACCACCCGCACAACGTGGCCCGTGGCACGTTCATCGAGGTGGGTGGCATGACCCAGCCCCGTCCGGCACCGCGCTTCTCGCGCACCGAGCCCGAGGTGTCGATGCCGCCCGCCCACGCGGGGCAGCACTCGCGTGCGGTGCTGGCCGACTGGGGCCTCGCCGCCGACCGCATCGATGCCCTGGTGGCGAGTGGCGCGGTGGCCGACGGGAGCCGGCCTGCGTGATGGGCACGCTCGTCTGCTTCCACGCCCACCCCGACGATGAGAGCATTGCCACGGGTGGCACCATCGCTCGAGCCGTCGCCGAGGGTCATCGCGTGGTGCTGGTGATGGCCACCCACGGCGACCACGGCGAGGTGCCCGCCGACCTTGCGGAGGGCGAGACCCTCGTCGATCGGCGGATGGCAGAGACCCGTCGCTCGGCTGAGATCCTCGGGGTGCACCGTCTCGAATGGTTGGGCTACGCCGACAGCGGGATGACCGGCTGGCCGCAGAACGACCACCCGAACGCCTTCCTCAACGCTCCGATCGACGAGGCGGCGGAGCGACTGGCGCGGATCCTCACCGACGAGCAGGCCGATGTCCTCACCACCTACGACTGGCACGGCAACTACGGGCACCCCGACCACATCAAGGTCCATCAGGTCGGGCACCGGGCGGCAGTGATCGCGGGTACGCCTCGGGTGTTCGAGTCGACGATGAATCGCGACGCGATGGCACGGTTCATGGCCACGGCTCGCGAGATGGGGATGGGCGAGGGCGATGACTTCGACCCTGAGGCACCGGCCGACGACGGCAACCCGATGGGCACTCCCGAGGCCGAGCTGACACACCGTGTCGACGTGGCCGAGTACGTCGGCCGCAAGCGTGACAGCATCCGCAGCCACGCCAGTCAGGTGACCGACTCCGGCTTCTTCTCGGCGATGCCCGAAGAGGTGTTCGCGATGGTGTTCGGCACCGAGTGGTTCATCCAGCACGGCGCGACGCACCCCGTTCGCGACGGGTGGCTCTTCGAGTGACGAGGGTCTATCTGGTCCGCCACGGTCGGGCAGCAGCAGGATGGGACACCGACCGAGATCCGGCACTCGATGCACTGGGCACCCATCAGGCGCGAACAGTGGGGGAGCGCCTCGCCCCGCTCGGTCCGATGGCGGTGTTGAGCAGTCCGCTGCGACGTTGTCGCGAGACGGCGGCCCCCGTGGCGACGACCTGGGGTGCCGACATCGGCATCGACGACCGCGTGGCCGAGATTCCTTCGCCCGAGGGTGTGGCCATGGCCGACCGTGTCGAGTGGTTGCGCGAGGCGATGGCGGGGACGTGGTCGGAGTTGGGTGATCGATATGTCAGCTACCGCGACGCCGTGGTCGGCGCCATCGCAGCACTTCGCTCCGACACCGTGGTGTTCAGCCATTTCGTGGCCATCAACGCCGTCATCGGGTCGGCGCTGGGCGACGATCGGGTCCTCATCCGCAGCCTCGACAACTGTTCCGTCACCGTGGTCGACATCGTCGATGGGGCGGTGCGCCTCGTGGAGGGCGGGCACGAGGCCGACACCTTGATCCGCTGACGGCGCCCGCGGCTGGCAGACTTCCTGCATGACCTCCCGCCGCCTCGTCTCGGTGATCGCGCTCGTCTGCCTCGTCGGCGCTGCCACGGCATGCAGCAGCGACAGCAAGAGCCCCGACACGCTGTCGTCGACCTCCGTCGTCGAATCCACCACCACCTCACTGGTGGCCGACTCGACGACGACCTCATCGTCGAGCACCAGCACCTCGTCGAGCACCACCTCCTCGTCGACCACGAGCACCATCGCGGTGGTGGAGGGGTTGGAGATGTCGGCCGAGGGCCTCGGCAACGCCTTGTTCGGTGCCGAGGCCGATGGAGTGCTCGACTATGTGAAGGGCATCCTCGGCAAGCCCACCGACGACACGGGCTGGCAGGACCCAGCGGCGCTCGGTGCCCCGTGTCCGGGAACCCGTATCCGTTTCGTCACCTGGCACGACCTGTCGCTCCAGTTCAGCGACGACTCGCCGGCAGCGTCGGGTTTCGACCACTTCGCCTCGTACACCTATGGCCCGCCTCGCACGGGAACGCTCGACCCGTTCGGCATCACCACGAAGCCGGGGATCGGCGTGGGTAGCACGGTGGCCGAACTCCGGGCTGCGTATCCCGCCGCGACGGTGAGTGTGGCCGATGACATCAGTGGTCCCTCCTTCTTCATCCAGGAAGGCCTGTCGGGCTTTCTCACCGGCACCACCGACGCCGACGCGATCATCTCGTTCGTGGGCGGATACGGGTGCGGCGAGTAGCCTCACCCCGATGCTCGCCACCGGCCTCGAGACCACGAAGAACATTCACCACGGCTGGGCGTGGGTGGTGATCATCGGCAACGGGCTCGCCGGGCTCTGGGCGCTGTCGGCCAACTGGATGCCGCAACTGCGCAGTCGAGCGCTGTGGTGGTTCATCGGCATCGCCGAAGTGACCGTGTTCGTGCAGGTGCTGCTCGGCGTCACCCTCGTGGCGAAGTTCAAGGTGCCGTTGCCGCAGTTCCACGCCTTCTACGGGTTCGTCGCCATCGTGGCGATCGCCATCATCTACAGCTACCGCTTCCAGATGAAGCACCGCCTCTACCTGCTGTACGGGCTGGGCAGTCTGTTCGTGATGGGACTGGGCATCAGGGCGATGCTCATCGCCGCGGGCGGCTGAGGCGTCAGAGCGAGGCGGCCAGTTGCTGCAGTTGGGCCGTGAGTGCCCCTGGCAGCTTCTCGCCGAACTGGGCGAAGTGAGCCTCGATCTGCGGGATGGCCGACCGCCAGCCGTCGGCGTCGACCTTCAGCAGTTCGGCGAGATCGGCGTCACTGACGTCGAGCCCGTTCAGGTCGAGCGCGCCGGGTGCCGGCAGGTCGCCGATGGCAGTGCGGACGGCGTCAGCGTCGCCGGCGACCCGCTCGAACACCCACTTC
>CAZQPJ010000307.1:0-3245 GCA_964595105.1 uncultured Bifidobacterium sp. | reverse complement strand
TCAACGGTCACCAGCGATCCCGATTCGGGAGCCGGTGTGGTGGTCACCCGAGCCAGTGCCGTTTCCACCGACGCACGGAGCTCGAGGTCATCGGGCGTCTCGGCCGGTGCGATGACAATCGGCAGCAACTCCACCGGTTGCACCACGTCGGGCTCCGGTTGCACCACGACGGGCTCCGGTTGCACCGACTTCGCCAATTCGGCGGCATGCAGCCGAGCAGCCGCCATGATCCCATCGGCCTCCACCCGGGCCGCGGCCACCGTGGCCTCCGCTGCGGCGCGCTCCTGCGCCAGTTCAGCCTCGAGTGCTGCCCGCTTGGCAGCGCGAATTTCGTCGATCTTCATCTTCAGGTCCGCACGCGCCCGATCGAGATCGATGGCATCCACCGCCGCCTCGGCGGTGTCGGCCTCTCTCATGGCGGCGCGCAGCTGCAGCGTCAGCAGTGCGATGGCTGCTGAGGGCGACAACGGAGGACGCACGTCATCGGCCATCACACACCGCCCGCCGGCCTGGTGTTCACACCAAGCAGAAGATCGTCGGCTTCCCGCCTCGCCGCCGCGACGATGACATCGGCCTCGAGGCGAGCGGCTTCGCGCACCTCAGCCACGCGCCGCTGGTGTTCCCGCTCCATGGCGGCCACCTCGTCCTGCGCTGCGACCACGTCGGCGCGCAACGCCGCCTTCACGGTGGCCTCGCGGGTCTGCAGCATGTCGCGGGCGGCAGCAGCACGCGCCTTGGCCACCGCGATGGCAGCCTCGAGCTGCGACTTGTCGCGCTCGAACTCTTCAAGCTCGGGGTCGGGCCACTTCTCGCCCGATTGGTCACTCACCGCGTCACTCGTCTCACTTCACTCGCAGCACTGCTACGGCGGCGAGCACGAAGGCGGCCACATTCGAAAGTGGCGCGACGCGGCGACGCGAGTTGGGGCGTACGCGAGCTCGACCCCAGAACGCTTCGGCCGACGGCATCGGGCCGTCGAGGGTGAACAACGCGTTCGTTGGCGGAGTCACAGGAGCCTCGTCATCGAGCCAACGGATCTCGGTGTCGGCTGGGAGCCCATCGTCGAACTGGGCAAGCAGAGCATCGAGGTCATCCGCCAGCACCGCCGGACCCACGGGCAGTGACGCCACCACAGCCGGCTCGCCGGCGGCGGCTGCACGTTCCACTCTGGCCAGATGCACGAGCGTGGCGGCTCGCGCCCGAGCATCGGCAAGGCGCCGTTCGGCAACGCGCTCGGCTTCGACCCGGCAGCGCTCGACCATCTGGGTCACCTCGTCGAGTACCGAATGAAGACGCATCTCGTCGGAGACGAAGGCCTCGTCGAGCATGTGCGACAGCGACTCGACATCGTGCTGGGTCTGCACCACGGTGGCCGCCAGTGCGGCGACCGACTGTCGGATGTCGGCGTCGGCACCGACAAGATCATCGTCGGGGAAATCGATCTCACCGAGGGCTGCAGCTGTCGCTGCGGCGTCGAGTGCGGCGATGTCGGCATCGAGCCGAACACTCCGCTCCAACAACAGTCGCTGGAGATCGAAGAACTGGCGCGTGAGCCGCGCCTGGAACGCCAGCATCTCGGCCAGATTCCGGTCGAACGGGCTCAGCAGCGACGGCGATTGGGCCAGACGATCGACGAATTGCCGGTGCTCGACCGACAGCCCGCGGATGAACGCAGCAGCCATCGAGCGGCTGTCGCCGGTTGGCTCGTGCATCGCAATATCCGTGTCCGACATGGCAGACGAAACCTAGAGAGACACGGTGACCTCGAGATGAACAAACCCTTTCTGGGGGGTGTCGTCGCGGCGAAAGCCTGTCGATCGGGTCGAACTCAGGCGGTGGTGAGGATCTCGGGCCCGTGCTCACCCACGAGCACCGTGTGCTCGGCGTGCGCCGCCAACGAACCGTCGGCCGTCACCACGGTCCAGCCGTCGTCGAGCGACAGCACGTCGTCGCGCCCGCCACCGATCAGCATCGGCTCGATGGCCAGCACCACGCCCACAGCCAGCTCGAGCCCGCGCCCGGGCTTGCCGCGGTTCTCGACGTCGGGGTCCTCGTGCATTGCCCGACCAATGCCGTGCCCGCAGAATTCGCGCGGGCTTCCGTAGCCGGCCTTCGCCACGGCGCGCTCGATGGCGTGGCCCACGTCGCCGAGTCGTCGTCCCGGCCGCATCTGCGCGATCGCTGCGTCGAGTGCACCGTGTGCCGCGGCGATCAGCCGTTCGACGTCGTGCGTGACGGTTCCGACACCCATGGAGAACGCAGCGTCGGCGTGCCAGCCGTTCACGATGGCGCCACAGTCGATCGACAGCAGGTCACCCTCGTCCAACACACGCGGCCCGGGAATGCCGTGCACCAGTTCATCGTTCACCGACGCGCAGATCACTGCAGGGAACCCGTGGTAGCCGAGGAAGTTCGACCGTGCCCCGCGACGCTCGATCACGTCGGCAGCGAGCCTGTCGAGCCGACCCGTGGTGACACCCGGCTTCGCCGCAGCTCGAATGACGTCATGCATCTCCGCCACCACCTTGCCCGCAGCGCGCATGTGACGCAGCTCGTCGTCGGTGCGACGGGAAATGGCCCGACCGAAGCGCGCCATCAACCCTGACGGCGCATCGACTCGACGGCCGAGATGAGACGGTGGAACACCTCGTCGGGGGACGCGACACCGTCGACCACCACCAAGCGACCCTGCTCGCGGTAGTACTCGATGAGGGGCGAGGTCTGCTGCTCGTAGAGGTCGAGACGGTGGTCGATCGCCTCCGGCGTGTCATCGTCGCGTTGCATCACATCGCCGCCGCACACTTCGCAGATCCAGGGATGCTTCTCGGAGCCCGACGCCACGTAGTTGGTACCGCAGTCACGGCACACGCGCCGCGACGACAACCGCTGCAGCACCATCTCGCGCGGCACATCGAGATCGAGCACGGCGTCGATGGGCAGGTTCGCGGTGATGATGTCGAGGGCACTCGCCTGCGGAACGGTTCGCGGGAACCCGTCGAGGATGTAGCCCCGGCCAACGGCGTCGGACTGACCGAGACGGTCGCGCACGACACCGACCATGATCTCGTCGCCGACGAGCCCGCCCTCGTCCATCACCTGTTTGGCCATCAGACCGAGTTCGGTGCCCTCACGGACAGCGGCACGCAACATGTCGCCGGTGCTCACGTGCGGCACGACGAAGTGGCGTGACAGCCTCACGCACTGTGTGCCCTTGCCAGCGCCTTGGCGCCCGAGCAGGATCAGCC
>CAZQPJ010000306.1:0-3274 GCA_964595105.1 uncultured Bifidobacterium sp. | reverse complement strand
ACCCTGGGCGATGCCGAAGCTGACCGTGTTGCCGTGGAAGAAGCTGCGCAGCCCACGCTCGGGCCCCAGGTACGGGTACCCGTCGGGGGCGGAGGGGATGGGGCCGTTCACGACGCGGGCGATGCCGGCCTCACCCAGCACCGGCACGCGCTCGCCGGCATCGAGGATCTGCGGCTCGAGTCGCTCGAGGTCGTCGGGCCACAGCATGTTGGCGAACTCCTCGGGAATGCCGTCGAGCCACATTGCGGTGCTCTTCCACTCGTACGGCCCGAGGATGTAGCTGTTGCGTTCCTGGCGCAGGTAGTAGCTGGTGTCGGGGTCGCGCAGCAGCGGCAGCGGCGTCTCGCGGGCGGCGAGCTCGGGGATTTCGTCGGTGACGTAGTACTGGTGCGACATCTGTGCGATGGGGTGGTGGCGGCCGAGCAGCTCCATCACCTCGCCGGCGCGGTAACCGGCGGCGTTCACCACGATCTCGCAGTCGATGGTGTTCTGCTCGCCGTTCTTGGTGCGGCTGGTGACGGTCCAGTGGTGGTTGGCGTGCTGCTGGAGGCCGATGACGCGCTCGTAGCGGCGAATGCGACCACCCATGGTGCGGGTGCGGGTGGCCAGTGCCTGGGTGACCTGCGACGGGTCGATGTCGCCATCGAGCGGGTCCCACAGCGCACCGACGAGGTCGTGGGTCTCGACCAGGGGGTAGATCTCCTGCAGTTGCGCCGGGGTGAGCATGTCGTAGCCCATGCCCTGCGCGTTGGCCATCGAGGTGACGTGGCGGAACTCGGCCAGGCGCTCGTGGCTGTGGGCCAGACGCACCGAACCGGTGACGTGGTAGTTGATCGGGAACTCCTCCGACAGTTCGCGATACAGCGCAGCGGTGTAGCTCTGCGCACGCATGGCGCTCCACGACGTGCTGTAGGTGGGCACGTTGCCGGCTGCGTGCCATGTGGATCCCGACGTGAGTTCGTCGCGCTCGAGCAGGAGCACGTCGGTGCACCCCATGAGTGCGAGGTGGTAGGCGGTGCTGACGCCCGCGATGCCGCCGCCGATGACGACGATCCGTGCCTGCTCGTGCATGGGGTGTGCTCCCTGGTTCGGTGCGGGGCCGGTGTGCCGGCGCCGCGGTCTGTGTAAGAATAGCGAAAATTACACAACACGGAGGAACGTCCATGGCCGACCTGCCCAGCAGTGCCCGAGTCGTCATCGTGGGTGGCGGCATCGTCGGGTGCAGCGTCGCCTATCACCTGTCACTGCGCGGTTGCACCGACGTGGTGGTGCTCGAGCGCAAGCAGCTCACCTGTGGCACCACGTGGCACGCTGCGGGCCTCGTCGGACAGTTGCGCGCCACCCACAACCTCACGCGTCTGGCGCAGTACACCACCAACCTGTTCGCCACGCTCGAGCAGGAGACCGGTCAGGCCACGGGCTTCCAGCAGCGCGGTTCCATCAGCATCGCTCCCGACGAGGAGCGCTTCGAGGAACTCAAGCGCGGTGCCTCGATGGCTCGCGTGTTCGGCCTGCCGGTGAACATCGTCACCCCGGCGGAGATCAAGGAGATGGTGCCGCTGGCGAACGTCGACGATCTGGTCGGCGGCGTGCACCTGCCCGGCGACGGCATCACCAACCCCATCGACACCACCATGGCGCTGGCGAAGGGCGCTCGGTCGCGCGGTGTCACCATCCGCGAGGGCGTGAAGGTGGAGAAGGTGCTGGTCGAGAACGGCCGCGCCGTGGGCGTGCAGTACCGCCTCGACGGCACCGACGAGGTCGGCGAGATCCGCGCCGACGCGGTGGTGAACGCTGCTGGCATGTGGGGCCGCGAACTGGGCGACCAGGCGGGTGCCGTGGTGCCGCTGCACGCCGCCGAGCACTTCTACATCGTCACCGAGGGCATCGAGGGCATCTCTCCCACGATGCCGGTGTTGCGCGACGGCGAGGGCTGCGGCTACTTCAAGGAGGACGCTGGCAAGCTGCTGGTGGGCTGGTTCGAACCCGTCGCCAAGCCCTGGGGCATGAGGGGCATTCCCGAGGCGTTCTGCTTCGACTCGCTGCCCGCCGACTACGAGCACATCGCCCCGTTGATGGAGGCTGCTGCGCACCGCATGCCAGTGATCGGGGAAACCGGAATCCGCCTGTTCTTCAACGGGCCCGAGGCGTTCACCCCCGACGACCGCTATCTGCTCGGCCCCTCGCCCGACGTGAAGGAGCTGTACATGTCGTGCGGCTTCAACTCGATCGGCATCCAGTCGTCCGGCGGCGCCGGCAAGGTGCTGGCCGACTGGATCATCGACGGCCGCCCGCCGATGGACCTGTGGGACGTCGACGTGCGCCGAGTGATGCCGTTCCAGCGCAACAAGCAGTACCTGCACGACCGCACGGTCGAGTCGCTCGGTCTGCTCTACGCCATGCACTGGCCATTCCGCCAGCCCGACACGGCCCGCGGCGTTCGCCGTTCGGTGCTGCACGACCGCCTGGCGGCGCAGCGTGCGTGCTTCGGTGAGGTGGCCGGTTGGGAGCGTGCCAACTGGTTCGCCCCCGAGGGCGTCGAGCCGGTGTACGAGTACAGCTACGGCAAGCAGAACTGGTTCCCGTACTCGGCTGCCGAGCACATGGCCGTGCGCAACGCGGTCGGCATGTTCGACCAGTCGTCGTTCGGCAAGTACGTGGTGGAGGGCCCCGACGCGGAGACGGTGCTCAACCAGATCTGCGCGAACGACGTGGCGGTGCCCGTGGGCAAGATCGTGTACACGCAGTGGCTCAACGAGCGCGGCACCATCGAGGCTGACCTCACCGTCACCCGCGAGGCGCACGACCGCTACCTGGTGGTCACTGCGGCGGCCACGCAGGTGCGCGACTTCGCCTGGCTGCGCGACCACATCCCGGCCGACGCCCGTTGCTTGGCGGTCGACATCACCTCGTCGATGGCGGTCCTCAACGTGCAGGGCCCCAACTCGCGGGCTCTGCTGCAATCGCTCACGCCCGACGACCTCTCCAACGAGGGTTTCCCCTTCGGCACCTCGCGCATCATCGACCTCGGCTACGCACGGGTGCGCGCCAGCCGCGTCACCTACGTGGGCGAACTGGGCTGGGAGCTCTACATCCCCACCGAGTACGCGCAGGGCGTGTTCGACGTCATCATGTCGGCGGGCGCCCAGCACGGTCTGGTGCTGTGCGGCTATCACGCCCTCAACTCGCTGCGCACCGAGAAGGGGTACCGCCGCCGGGGTCACGACACCCCGCCCGACGCGCCGCCCAACGCGGCAGGGCGCGGCTGCGCGGC
>CAZQPJ010000305.1:0-3288 GCA_964595105.1 uncultured Bifidobacterium sp. | reverse complement strand
GCAGCTCGGCGCGCTCGACCTTCACGCTCAGTTCGCCCTTGCGGGTGGTCATCACCGTGCCGTGCACGCCCACCCAGTCGCCGAGATCGAGGTCCTTCACGGCCTCGAACGCGTCGTCGCCCACCACGGCCTTGCTGATGAACAACTGCACGTCGTCGTCGCGGTCGCGCACGGTGGCGAACACCAACTTGCCTGAGTCGCGCATCAGCATCACGCGGCCGGCGACGGCCACCTGCTGGTCGGTTTCGGTGCCGGGCTCGAGATGGCCGAACTGGCTGCGCAGTTCGCCCAGGGTGACGGTGCGATCGAACCGGTACGGGTAGGGGTTCGTCCCTGCCTCGCGGAGGTCGGCCAACTTCTGGAGCCGCTTGGCTTTCTCGGCCAACAGGCCACTTCCCGACAGTTGTTCGAGTTCCTCGTCGCTGCTCACAGGGTGACGACGGTAGCCGCGGTGGCGGCGCGACTCACGATTGTTAGCCTCGGCCGTCGACGGCCAGCGAGCGAAGGAGGTCACATGGCGCGGCGCCGCACCGGTGTGGTGGTCTCTGTCGCGGCCGTGCTCGCGCTCGCTGCCGGAGTGGCCGAGGCGTTGCCCGGCCCCATCACCTCCGTTCCCTCGGGTGCGGCGGCGTCCGACGTGGCGGTCCCCGTGGAGGTGCCCTACGACGCGGTGTCGGTGTTCCAGACCGGTGAACTCACCGCCGCGGTTCGCGACGCTGCCCTCGCGGCGGCGAACGACGTGAATGCGCCCGCGGTCGTGGGTCGTGGCTTCACGGCGATGATGACCTCGCTCAGCCGCGGCAGCACCGTGGTGCAGAAGGCCGCGGCGGCAGGGTGGGCCTTCCCGATGGCGGTCACCTCGCTGCCGCTCGATGCCGTCGGCCCGGTGATGGGCCGCGATGTCGCGGCGGTGCTGGCGCAGGGTCGGCTGGTGATGGGACAGACGTCGGCCGAGCTCCGCGGCGCGCAGGTGGGTGATCGTGTCGACTTCGCCGGTCCAGCATCGTCGGTGGTGTCGTTCACCATCGGGCGCATCGGCACCGACACCGAGGTGGGCGGCACCGAGTTCGTGATGAGCCCGGCGATGGCCGACCGGTTGGGTGCCACCATCGCCACCCGTGTGCTGGTGTACGGCCAGTTCGACCGGACTGCACTGGTGGCGGCGCTCACTGCCCGGGGCATCTACGCCAACAAGAAGGTGCGGGTGCGCACCTCCTGGGACCTTCCCGACCCCGACAGCACGCTCAGCATGGCCGTCACCAAGAGCCTGCTCGGCGAGTTCGACTTCAACTACGCCGGTCTGTCGACCACCGGTTGGACCGACATGAGCTCGTCGTGGCGCAGTCGCTATCTGCCATCACGAGACCTCTACCCGACCGGCATCAAGGCGATGTGCAACACCACGGTGAAGTCCGACCTGAGGGCCGCGCTGCAGGAGGTGGTCGATTCCGGGCTCGCGTGGGCCATCGATGCGACGAACGCGAATTCGTATGGTGGCTGCGCCATCGGGAGGGTGCGTTTCGCCCGCATCACGCAGGCGCTCGGCAGCGTGTCGCGCCACTCGTGGGGGCAGCCGCTCGACACCAACACCACCAGCAACTGTCAGGGCTGCGTGCCGAGGATGGACTGCCGTGTGGTGCGTATCTTCCGCAAGCACGGCTTCGCATGGGGTGGCAACTTCCTCACGCCCGACGGCATGCATTTCGAGTGGGTGGGCGAGCCCCGCAATGCACTGCCGTACCCGTCGAAGTACTGTCCGAATCTCACGGGTGGTCGGGTGCAGGTGATCGGCCCGCCACGCGTGCGTGCCGCTCGGTCGATGCTCTTCGCCGACGACGGTTTCATCGACGAATGACCCCCGCCCGACATCCCGAACCGCCTCCCGCATGACCGACCTGATCCCACTCGAACCCGTGCGTTCCTGGCTTGCCGGGCAGCTCCGCGAGCGGGTGGTGGGGGAGGATGCCGATCGGAAGGCTGCGGCGATCTTCGATGCGCCCGGCGATCGGTGGTTCGCCGACGACCGCGTGATTCGGAGGGTGCACGCCGACGCGTCGATGTTCATCGGCGGCCTGCGGGCCCTGCTGCTGCAGTCGATGCATCCGTTGGCCATGGCCGGTGTGGCGCAGCACTCCGACTACCGCACCGACCCATGGGGCCGGTTGCAGCGCACGGCCGACTTCCTGGCGGCCACCACCTTCGGCCCTGCGGACCTGGCCGACGCCACCGTTGCCCGCGTGAAGAAGGTGCACCAACGTGTCCGTGGTCGGGCGTCCGACGGCAGGCCGTACTCCGCTGGTGACCCGCACCTGCTGCGGTGGGTGCACATCTGCGAGGTCGACAGTTTCCTCGCCTCCTACCAGCGCTACGGAGCCAGCCCGCTGACGCCTGGCGAAGCCGACGAGTACGTGGCCGACATGGCCGTGGTGGCCTCGGCGCTGGGTGTGAACCACCCGCCAGTGTCGGTGCGCCAGTTGCGCAACGAGTTCCGGGAGTTCCGCCCCGAGTTGGCCAGCTCTCGCGAGGCGCGTGACGCCGCGCGGTTCCTGCTGTTGGAACCGCCGCTGCCGTGGGCGGCCCGCCCGGCGTACGGGCTCATCGCTGCGGCTGCGGTGGCGCTGCTGCCTGCGTGGGTGCGCTGGCCGCTGCGGGTGCCGTACCTGCCGGTGAGCGAGGCCGTGATGGTGCGCCCGGCGGGGGCTGCAGTGACGGGCCTCATCCGGTGGGCTCTCACCCCTGTCGGGTGAGGTGCGGGTAACCTCCTCCGACGTGTCGACACGTTTCGTGATCATCGGAGGAGGGCCGGCGGGCAACACCGCGGCCACTCATGCAGCCCGCTTCGGTGCCGAGGTGACGCTCATCGAGCGCGACATCATCGGTGGTGCCGCGCACCTGTGGGATTGCATCCCGTCGAAGACCATGATCGCCACGGGCGGGGCGCTGGCGTTCTCGCGCCGTATCGAGGGCATGGGCCTCGAGCAGCAGGAGGCCGAGGTCGACATCGACGGTCTCACGGCTCGTGTGGCGAACATCCAGGGCCGGCTGAAGGACAACACCACCCAGTTGCTCGAGAGCCAGGGTGTGCGGTTGTTGAAGGGCGCGGCGCGTCTGCTGGGGCCGAACGAGGTGGAGGTCACCACCGCCGGCGGCGTGCAGGTGCTGCCCGCCGACGCCATTCTCATTGCCACGGGCACCAGCCCTCGTGTGCCCGAATGGTGCCACCCGGATGGTGAGCGCATCCTCACCACTCGCGACTGCTACCCGCCGAAGATCTTCCCGAAGAGCATC
>CAZQPJ010000304.1:0-3292 GCA_964595105.1 uncultured Bifidobacterium sp. | reverse complement strand
GCCATGTCGTGGATGCAGTCGAACGTGCACACGAGGTCGAGCGAGCCATCCTCGGGCAGACCCCGGTGACGCGGGTCGGCGAACGATGCGTTCGCGAGACCGCTTGCCTCCAGCTTGTCGTTCGCCCGCGCCAGTGCGTACTGGCTGATGTCGTACCCGGTGAACTCGCTGTTCGGGTAGGTGCGGGCCATCAGCAGCACTGCGCTGCCAGCGCCGCAGCCGACATCGGCCACCGCCGCACCCTGTTGCAACTTCTCGACCACACCGTCGAGGGACGGCAGCACCACGGGTACGAGGAAGGCACTGTTCCAGGGTTCGAAGCTGCGTTCGATTCCCACTGCACCCTCGGGACCATGGCTGTCGTAGTCGTGCCCCACACCCGTGCGGAAGCTGTCGCGGACGTGCTCGAGCGCGTTCATCGTCTGCGGGAGGCGGTGGAACATACCCATGCCGAAGGCAGGGTGCCCACTGTCGGCCAGCACCACGGCTGCCTCCGGCGACAGCGAGAACGTGCCATCGGGGTTGGCGTCGATCATTCTCGACGCCGCCTGGTTGTAGGCCCATTCGCGCACCCAGCGCTCGATGGTGCCCGTTGCCGCTGCGAGTTCCGCGGTGGTGACCGGACGCCCGGCCTCGCTCATCGCCCGGTAGAGGCCGAGGCGGTCGCCGAGGTGGATCATCCCGGCAGTGACGGCACCTTCCAGTTTCGTGAACAGGTGGAACGAGTAGAACTTCAGCTTGTCGGGGTCGACGTCGGTGGTCATGGCCGCCTCACTTCGAGTCGATGAAGGCCGGGGGACGCTTCTCGAACCAGCTCATCACCGACTCGCGCTGGTTGTGGCGGCCGATGAGCGAGCCGATTCCAGCGCGTTCGGCGGCGAACTGTTCTGCAGCGCCGTCGTTGAACAGACCGTTCAGAAGGGTCTTCGCCGCTCGAACCGCATCCGGGCTGCGGCCAGCGATCTCCCGGGCCATCGCCATCGCGTCGTCGTACGGCGTGTCGCTGAGACGGGTGGCCAACCCGAGCTCCTTCGCCTCCCGCCCGTCGAAGATGCGGGCGGTGAACACCAGTTCCTTGGCCACGTCGGCGCCCACCAGCTTCGCAAGGAACAGCGTGCCGGTCATGTCGGGCACCAACCCCCAGAACACCTCACGCACGCTCATCTGGGTGTCGGGGTGCACGATGCGTATGTCGGCACCCAACGCCAACTGGATGCCGCCACCGAGTGCGTGACCGTGCACCGCAGCGATGACCGGTACCGGCACCTCCTGCCACACCCAGCACACCTGCTGGCCGAGGTGCGTGATGCGACCCTCCTTCATCTCGCCCGGGTTGCCCTCACTCGGTTGGTCGGCACCCCCGGCGAGTTGGGTCATCGTGCCGAGGTCGAGGCCGGCACAGAACGAAGCACCGTCGCCGGAGAGCACCACCACCCGTACTCCGGGCTCGGTCTTCAACCGCTCGCCCGCAGCGGCGAGCGCCATGAACATCGCGTTGTCGAGCGCATTGCGCTTGTCGGTTCGCACCATTCGCACATCGGCGATGCCGTCGGTGATGGTGATGGACACACGTTCGTCTGACATGGGCAGAGTCTGGCAGGGATCGGCTCTGCCGCTCGCAACGTGGGACACTCGGGCCATGCATCTGAACCTCTCTGCCGACGAAGTGCTCTCCACCACCCGAGCCGTGCGCAAGCGGCTCGATCTCGACCGACCCGTCGAGCGCGAGGTCATCCTCGAATGCCTCGAACTGGCAGTGCAGGCGCCCACGGGCAGCAATTCCCAGGGGTGGCACTGGCTGTTCGTGGAGGACGCCGCCAAGAAGAAGGCGCTCGCCGACATCTACAAGCGCAACTTCGAGATCTACCGCGGTCTTGGCCAGTCGAACCAGTACGAGCCGGGTGACCTGCGCTTCGAACAGAAGGACCGAGTCCTCTCGTCGGCCGACTACCTCACCGACAACTTCCACCGAGTGCCGGTGATCATGGTTCCGTGCATCACCGGCAAGCTCGACCGTGTGCCGTCGTTCGCCGGAGCGTCGGCATGGGGTTCGCTGCTGCCGGGCGTGTGGAGCTTCATGCTGGCAGCACGCGAGCGCGGGCTCGGCACCGCATGGACCACCATCCATCTCATGAACGGCGGCGAGGCCGAGGCAGCCGAATTGCTGGGAATTCCCGACGGCATCACACAGGCGGGCATGTTCCCCATCGCCTACACCATCGGCACCGATTTCAAGCCGGCCAAGCGCCTGCCGCTCGAACCGATCACCCACTGGAACGGCTGGTAGCCCTCACTCCACGAGGCGGAGGCCACTCGGCACGATGCTGGGTTCCGCTTGGGGAAGGTCGACCACGAACTCGGTGCGGTGCGCCGCGAACAGGTGCTCACTGAGCAGGATCGGCCGACCGTCGAGCGAGGTCGTGACGCGCTCGCATCGCAACACCGGACTGCCCACGGGCACTGCCAGCAGCGCTGCGTCGGCCTCCGCCACCGCGGCGGCGCCGATGGTCTGTGTGGCGCCACGCAGTTCGACACCGAGCAACTCGTAGAAGGGCTTGCGCTCGACGTCGCGGCGGCTGAGGTGCTGGCCCAACTCGGCGGGGCACCACACCGTCACCACGGCGAATGGAGCGCCGTCGGCAAGATTGAGACGCTTCACCCGCAGCACCTGTGCGCAACCCAACACCTCGGCGACGTGCGATGGCGCGTCGACGAACGCGAACTCGAGGATCCGCCGCTGTGGCGTGACGCCACGCTCCTCGAGTTGCGACTCGATCGTGTCGAGACGACCGAGTCGCTGTTGCACTGGCGCGGTGGTGACGAACCATCCGAAGCCCTGGCGCGACTCGATGACGCCGTCGTCGCGCAACAACTCGAGCGCTCGACGAACCGTGACCCGACTGACGCCGAACTCGGCCGAGAGCTCGCTCTCGCTCGGCAGTACGTGCCCCGGCCCTTCGTGGACCACGCGCTGCCGGAGCGTCGTGGCGATCTCCTGGTACCTGATCGTGCGCATTTCGCTCCTTCGACAACTTGTATTATGCTTGTCTACATTCCCCCATCGACGCAAGAGCCAGCACCGAAGGAAGTCACATGACCGTCACCGCCGGAACCCCCATCGAACTCGTCGAAGGCGTGTACGCCTCGCTCCCCGCCCGCGTGTCCGCCGGCCGCGAGCGCTTCGGCCGTCCGCTCACCCTGACCGAGAAGATCCTCCTCAACCACCTCGGTGACCCGAGCGAGCCGATCGAGCGCGGTGGCACGTACAACGACTTCCACCCCGACCGCGTGG
>CAZQPJ010000303.1:0-3299 GCA_964595105.1 uncultured Bifidobacterium sp. | reverse complement strand
GGCCGTCGAGCAGTTGCGCACGCTCGGTCGCCAGATCGACGTGCCGGTGTTCAGCGAACCCGGTGATCCGGTGGCCACCGCCCGCCGTGGCCTCGAGGAGGCCCGCCGACTGGGCAAGGACGTGCTCATCGTCGACACGGCCGGTCGGTTGGCCATCGATGCCGAGATGATGGAGCAGGTGCGCCAGATCAGCGCCACCATCGAGCCGCACTACACCTTCCTCGTCATCGACGCGATGACCGGTCAGGACGCGGTGGGTGTGGCCGAGGCGTTCCACGCCACACTGGCCATCGACGGCGTCATCATGTCGAAGCTCGACGGCGATGCCCGTGGCGGTGCAGCGCTCAGCGTGAAGGAAGTGATCGGCCGGCCGATCGCCTTCGCCAGCACGGGCGAGAAGCTGTCCGAGTTCGAGCAGTTCCATCCCGATCGCATGGCGGGCCGCATCCTCGGCATGGGCGACGTGCTGTCGCTCATCGAGCAGGCCGAGAAGGTGTTCGAGAAGGACCAGGCCGAGAAGGCTGCGGAGAAGATGCTCGAGGGCGAGTTCACCCTCGACGACTTCCTCGAGCAGATGCAGGCCCTGAAGAAGATGGGCCCGCTCGGCAACCTCATGGGAATGCTGCCCGGCATGCCCAAGGAGATGAAGGGCGCGCAGATCGGCGACGACCAGTTGAAGCCGGTCGAGGCCATCATCCGCAGCATGACGCCGCTCGAGCGTCGCAAGCCGGAGATCATCAACGGCAGCCGCCGCAACCGCATCGCCATGGGCAGCGGTACCACGGTGGCCGATGTCAACCGTCTCGTGAAGCAGTTCAGCGAGATGCAGAAGATGATGAAGCGGATGGGTGCCATGGCCCCTCGCCCCGGCAAGAAGGGCAAGAAGGGCAAGCCCGGTCGCGTGGGGTTGCCGTCGCTCGGCGGGATGCCCGGTGGGCTCCCCGCCGGCCTGCCGCCGGGCTTCCCCGGAATGCCGAAGGGCTCTCCCGGCGCGCCGGGTGGGTTCCCGCCGTTCAATTGATAACCTCTCCGAGTTCGTATTTCGAAGGAGCACCTCGTCTCATGGCAGTGAAGCTGCGCCTCACCCGGGTGGGCAAGACCAAGCAGCCGCAGTACCGCATCGTGGCTGCCGACAGCCGTTCGCCTCGCGACGGCCGGTTCATCCAGATCGTCGGTACCTACAACCCTCGCACCGAGCCGTCGGCCCTCAAGGTCGACAACGCGAAGGCTGTGAAGTGGTTGCTCGACGGCGCCCAGCCCACCGAGCGCGTGAAGAAGCTGCTCGAGATCTCGGGTGCCTGGGGCGAGTTCGACGCCGCCCGCGCCAAGAAGTGACCGTGGGCGACTCGCTCGTTCCCACCGCCACGGCTGTGCTCACCCACGTGGTGAAGTCCATCGTCGATGCTCCCGACGCCGTGGTGGTCGATGCCACCTCCTCCGACAGCCGGGTCCGGCTCGAGGTGAAGGTCGGCCCCGGTGACCTCGGCCGTGTCATCGGCCGCCGCGGCCGCACCGCACAGAGCATCCGCACCGTGGTGCGCGCTGCCGCCGTGCGCGATGGCGCCGAGGTCGATGTCGACTTCGTCGACTGAACCCGGTCTGTTCGAGGTCGGTCGAACCGGTCGCCCGCACGGCGTGCGCGGCGACATCTACGTCGACCTCATCACCGATCGGACCGAACGGCTTGCCGTGGGCGCCCGACTGCAGGCGAAGGGTCGCTGGCTCACGGTGGAGACCGCTCGCCGCGCCGGCACGCGTTGGCTGGTGCACTTCGAGGGCGTGCCCGACCGCACGGCCGCCGAGGGACTGGTCGGGCTTCCGTTGCTGGCCGAGCCGTTGCCGGAACGGGGCGAGGGGCTCTACGTGGCCGACCTCATCGGTGCCGAGGTGGTGGGGGCTGATGGTGTGTCGCACGGCCGTTGCACCGCGGTGGTGGCCAACCCGGCGCACGACCTGCTCGAGTTGGAGTCGGGCGCGCTGGTGCCGGTGGTGTTCGTGGTGACCACCGAACCGGGGCGCATCGTCATCGAACCGCCCGACGGCTTGTTCGACCTCGACGCCTGAGGCGACTCAGCGGCGGAGTTCCTCCACGTCCACCACCGCGGCCAGCGGCAGGGGGCCGTAGAGATGCGGGAACTCGGCCGGTGCGTCGCCGAGTCGCTCCCACACCACGGGGCACCCCACCGCCGTTTCATCGATGTGCAACAGCAGCAGCACGTCGACATCGGCGTAGAAGCGGGCGCGAACGGCGGGCCACTGCTCGGCGCTGCTGCAGTGGATGTAGCCCTCCTCCGCCAGCTCCACACCTCGGGTGGATCCGGTGTGCACCCCCTCGGTGAGGGATCGAGCCCAACGTGCCGGTTCGGTGAGGTGGAAGATCATCGCCCGTAGGCTTGCAGACCGATGCGCATCGACGTGTTCACCATCTTCCCCGGCCTCGTCGACGCGTTCTGTGCCGAGAGCCTGCTCGGCAAGGCCAGGGGCTCGGGTCTGCTCGATCTTCGCCTCCACGACCCGCGCGACCACACGTCCGACGTGCACCGCACGGTCGACGACACCCCCTTCGGCGGAGGGGCGGGCATGGTGATGAAGCCAGAGCCTCTTTTCGCCAGTGTCGAGGCGGCGCAACCGCCGCGTCCGCTGCTCCTCCTCGGCCCCGGTGGTCGCCGGTTCGACCAGCGGATGGCCGAGGAACTGGCGGCACTCGACGGGTTCTCGCTGCTGTGCGGCCGCTACGAAGGCATCGACCATCGTGTTCGGGAGCACCTCGTCGACGACGAGATGAGCGTGGGCGACGTGGTGCTGAACGGGGGAGAGGTGGCCGCATGCCTGGTGGTGGAGGCCGTGGTTCGGCTGCTGCCCGGTGCCATGGGCAACACCGCCAGCCCGGTGAACGAGAGTTTCGGCGCCGCTGGCCTGCTGGAGGAGCCCCAGTACACCCGGCCGGCCGAGTACCGGGGGTGGTCGGTGCCCGACGTGGTTCGCAGCGGCGACCATGCCCGAATCGAGCGCTGGCGCCGGGCCCAGGCCCTTCATCGCACCCTCCGGTACCGTCCCGACCTCATCGATGCCCGCGGCGGGCTCACCGAAGTTGACCGTCGACTGTTGGAAGAGTTCCCCTCAGTCACCTATCCTTGAGCGTTCCCTGCCGACCCTGAGAGAGCTCGCCATGAAGTCCACCGACATCGTCGACAACCAGTACATCCGCACCGACATCCCCGTGTTCGGCCCGGGCGACGAGGTGAAGGTGCACGTGAAGGTGGTCGAGGGCAACAAGGAGCGCGTGCAGGTGTTCCAGG
>CAZQPJ010000302.1:0-3310 GCA_964595105.1 uncultured Bifidobacterium sp. | reverse complement strand
CGGGAGCCCCGCTCTTGAGCTCACGCAGGAACTGCAGCAGCCGCCGTGTGTCGTAGCTCTCGGGGAATCCCTTGCGGTTCATGATGCCGCGCTCCTCCAACACCCGGTTGGGCTGGAGGAAACCGTCGGTGGTGACGAGGTCGACCTTGGGGTGGTCGGGCCACCGTGCCAGCAGTGCCTGCAGGATGCGCGCGAACGTGCTCTTGCCCACGGCCACGCTGCCCGCCACGCCGATCACGTACGGCACCTTCGGGGCCAACGTGCCGAGGAACGCCGCCGACGCCTTGTGCAGCTGCTGTGTGGCGGCGACGTAGAGGTTGAGCAGCCGGGTGAGCGGCAGGTACACCGCAGTCACCTCGTCGAGGTCGATGAGTTCGTTGATGCCGCGCAGGTGCTGCAGGTCGGTCTCGCGCATCGTGAGGGGTGTGGCGGCTCGGAGTGCCGCCCAGTCGTCGCGGCTGAAGGTGAGGTAGCGCTCGCTGGTGGCAAGGGGTTCCGGTGCCGTCACGAGGCGAAACCCTACGCTCACCGGGTGATGGAACCCGAACGTGAGCCGCAGCGACGCAAGGCGCTCGGTGCGTGGTACACGCCGACGGCGCTCGTCGACGCAGTCGTGGCCGAGGCCGTGTTCCCCTCTGCTCGTTCGGTGCTCGACCCGGCGTGTGGCGACGGCCGCTTCCTGCGCGCCACGGGATTGCCCGAACAGGTGGGGGTCGACATCGATCCCGGCACTCCGTTCGAGCACGACGACGCGCTTCGCCGCGACTGGGGCGACCGACGATTCGACGTGGTGGTGGGCAACCCGCCGTTCCTCAACCAACTGTCGCGGCGCACGTCGCGCGGCGGCCGGTCGAAGTTCGGTGGCGGCCCCTACGCCGATGCAGCGGCCGAGTTCCTGGCGCTCGCGATGCGCCTCACGCGGCCCGGCGGCCGGGTGGGGTTGGTGCTGCCCCAGTCGCTGCTGTCGGCGCGTGACGCGGCAGCCATCCGTGAGGCCGTCGACGGTGCCGCCGCACTGCGGTGGATGTGGTGGTCCGACACGCTGATGTTCGACGCGCACGTGCGCGTCTGGGCCGGTGTGTGGGAGGTCGGCGCGCTGCAAGGGCCCGTGCGTCGCGCTCAGGGTCCGCAGTTCCGGCCGGCGCCCACCATCGACCGGCCCGCCACGTGGGCAGGGCTGCTCACCGGCGGGTCGCCCGCGGCGCACGACGGCCCGACCCTCGGCGACATCGCCACCTTCGCGGTCGACTTCCGCGACCAGTACTACGGGCTGGTGGGTGCCGTGGGCGACGACGTCGACGGGCCGCCGCTGGTCACGTGCGGGCTCATCGACCCGGGCGTGTGCCACTGGGGTACCCGTCCGGTGCGCTTCGCCAAGCACACCTACGCCGCGCCGCGGGTGGCAGTGCACGCGCTGTCGCCCGAACTGCAGCGGTGGGCCGCGCAGCGTCTGGTGCCGAAGGTGCTGGTGGCCAACCAGACGTCGGTCATCGAGGCGGTTCACGACAAGCGCGGCGAGTGGCTGCCCAGCGTGCCGGTCATCAGTTGCACCACCGCCGAGCCCGATCGGGTGATGGCAGTGCTCTCGAGCGATCAGGCCCTGCAGTGGGTGCGTCACCACGCGGCCGGCAGTGGACTGGGGGCGGGAACCGTCCGGCTCAACCCGCGACTGCTGGCGTCGATTCCGCTGCGCTGACGAACCGACCTGCGGCGAGGTGCACCCAGCGTCGCCAGTTCACGGTGGCACGCATGGTCATCCAGCACAGTTGCGCACCCCACAACCCGGCAAGGCCCAGCCGTGGCCACACCAACGTGCCGACCGCCAGCGGCAGGAAGGCGAGGATGTTGCGGATGGCCTGGCGTGCCAGCCACGCCCTGTCGTGCGCGCCGATGAGCGCACCGTCGAGCGCGAAGGCCACCGCGCCGGGGAACTGCATCACCGCCAGCACCAGCAGCGCCCCGATGAGTCGTGATCGCACGGCCGGGTCGGAGCTGAACAGGGCGGGCAGCAGTGGCGTTGCAGCCAACAGCAGCAGGGCCAGCACCAACGCGGCCCACACGGAGAGTCGGGTGCTGACGCGGCCAACGCGGTCGGCCTCGTCGGGGTGGCCGGCGCCGAGTTCGCTCGCCACGAGCGAGTGCAGCGGCACGGCCAACGCATCGAGGATGAGCGCGAGGAACATGAACAGTTGTGTGGCCACCTGGTTGGCGGCCAGTGTGGGCGCGTCGAGGTGGGCAGCGATGACGGTGGTGACGTTCCACACCGTGTACATCGCCACCGACCGCACTGCCATGTGCGCGGCGTTCACCAGCAACGGCCGGTAGTGGCGCCATGCCGGGCGAACCTGTTCCATGTGCGGCCGCATCACCAACAGGAACCACGCTGCGGCACCTGCCTGCACGAGCACCGTGGTGCCCGCCGAACCGGCCACGCCGAGGTGGAGGCCGTACACGGCGATCACCTCGAGCACCAGATTCACGACGTTGGCCACCACCACGATCCGCAGGGGTGTGCGCATGTCCATGTGCCCGCGCAGCACGCCGTGGCCCAGCAGTGCCAGCAGCACGAACGGAATACCCAGGGCGCTGATCGACAGGTAGGTGGTGGCGTGGTGCAGCACCTCGCCGCGGCCGCCCAACAGCCAGCACAGCGGTCGTGCCAGTGCTGCCAGCAGCACGGCCACCGGCACCCCCACGATGCAACTCAGCCATGCCCCGTGTGCAGCGATCTGGCGAGCCTCGCTCGGGCGACCGGCGCTCATCGAGTGGGCGATGTCGGGAGTCACGTACTCGAGCGCGTTCAGCACCGCCACCACGTTCAGCAACACGATGCTGGCGATTGCCATGCCGGCCAGTTGGGGCGTTCCCAGCCGACCCACGATGGCGGTGTCGATGAGCACGTACACGGGCTCCACCGCCAGGGTGCCCATTGCGGGAATGGCGAGGCGGACGATCTTCCGCTCGAGGTCACCCTTCAGCACGCGCACGGGTCATGTTCGCATGCGCTGGTCGGCGCGCCGCGTTCCGCTGCGTCAGCGCCGCCAGGGGGCGCTGGGGCTGACGCTGCCGGGTGCGGTCAGCACGTCGACACCGTCGTCGGTGACCAGCAGTGTGTGCTCGAACTGGGCCGTGCGCTTGCCGTCGGCGGTGGCGGCCGTCCAGTCGTCGTCGAACACCATCTTGTGCTGCCACCCGCCGAGCGTGATCATCGGCTCCACGGTGAATGTCATGCCCGGTCGCATGATCATGTTGGCGCGCTCGTCGTAGTAGTGCAGCACCTGGATGTCGGTGTGGAACTGCTCGCCGATGC
>CAZQPJ010000301.1:0-3334 GCA_964595105.1 uncultured Bifidobacterium sp. | reverse complement strand
CCGATTCGGCTTCGGCGAGGTCGAACAGCACCTTGCTCTGGGCCAGGACCACCAGGCAGGCCGTGAACATCCACACGTTCCGGCTGGATGCGATGCCGATGCTCGCGACGGCCACCATCAGCAGGCCCGCGGTCATCGCAGTGCGGCGGTGGAGGCGCTCGCCCACCCGGTTGGTGAGCGGCGAGAGAAGTCCCGAGAGTTCGGTGATCGCGATGGCGACTCCGATGCGCTCGAGTGACACGCCGAGCCCGCTCGCGATGGTGGCGAGGAACGGCGGGGCGAATCTGAAGCAGGCGCACGCCGCGCTGCGGGCACCGGTCAGGAGGGTGATGCGCTGGCGGACCTCCGGGGAGTAGGACTCATCGAGCAGGCGGCCGAGCACGAAGGGCGACGCTAGCCCCTCGGTCCAAACCACGGGGTGTTCGCGCTTCGGCCTCGCTAGTCTTCCGGACTCGTGGCCCTGATTGTGCAGAAGTACGGAGGCACGTCCGTCGCGGACCCGGATCGCATCCGCGCCGTCGCCGAACACGTGGCGTTCACCCGCAGCCGCGGGCACGACGTGGTGGTGGTGGTGAGCGCCATGGGCAAGACCACCGACAACCTCATCAAGCTGGCCAACGACGTGTCGCGCACCCAGCCCGGCCGTGAGATGGACATGCTGCTCACCACGGGTGAGCGCATCTCGATGGCGCTGGTGTGCATGGCGCTCGCCGACGTGGGGGTGGAGGCCATGAGCTTCACCGGCAGCCAGGTCGGCATCATCACCGACACGGTGCACATGAAGGCCAAGATCCTCGAGGTCAAGGGCGACCGCGTGCGCGAGGCCCTGTCGCAGGGCCGTGTGTGCGTGGTGGCCGGGTTCCAGGGCATCAGCACCGACAAGGAGATCACCACCCTCGGACGTGGCGGACGCGACACCACTGCGGTCGCGCTGGCTGCCGCGCTGCAGGCCGACGTCTGCGAGATCTACACCGATGTCACGGGCGTGTTCACCGCCGATCCCCGCATCGTCACGCAGGCCCGCAAGCTGGCGCACGTCAACTTCGACGAGATGCTCGAGATGGCCGGTGCAGGCAGCAAGGTGCTGGCCCTGCGCAGTGTCGAGTTCGCCCGCAACCACAACGTCCCCATCCACGTGCGCTCCAGCTTCACCTGGGAGCCCGGCACGTGGGTCACGTCGAAGGAGCCCACCATGGAAGACCCCATCATCTCCGGCGTCGTCACCGACGTGAGCGAAGCCAAGGTCACGGTCGTTGCCGTGCCCGACCGTCCCGGCATCTCGGCCGCCCTGTTCGAGCCCCTGGCCGCGGCCAACGTGAACGTCGACATGATCGTGCAGAACACGAGCCACGACGGCACCACCGACATCTCTTTCACCATCCCGAAGGCCGACGTCGCCACCGCCGAATCGATCGTGCAGCGCGTGGCCGCCGAGGTGGGTGCCCGTGGCATCGAGCACGACGCCAGCATCGCCAAGATCAGCCTGGTGGGTGCCGGCATGAAGACCAGCCCCGGCATCGCGGCGAAGATGTTCCGCGTGCTGGCTGACGAGGGCGTGAACATCCAGATGATCAGCACCTCCACCATTCGCATCAGCGTGGTCACTTCGGCCGGCGACCTCGAGCGCGCGTCCCGGGCACTGCACACCGCGTTCGGGCTCGATTCGGGTCAGGCGTATTCGGCTCCGCTGCCCGAACGTAAGTAACCCGCCGGCGCTGCCACACTGGTGTACGGATGAACCGTCGCCAACATGTTCCCTGGAGGGCCGCTGGTGCCACCTCCGAGCACCAGCACTCCGCCGACGACGTGGTTCGCGAAACGGGCTGGGTGTTCAACAACGTCACCGGGTCGACGCTGAGCCTGGCCGAGTTCGTCGACACGGGGAACCACGAGACCGCTGCGTATCTGCAGGCGTTCGGTCTGCGCTCGCCGCTCGAGGGCATCCAGACCATGGTCGAGATCGGCAGCGGCATCGGCCGGATGACCGCCAGCTTCACCGGTATGTACCGGACCGTGGTGGCCTGCGACCTCGATGCGGCGTTCCTCGAGCGCTGCCGGGAGACGGTGGCCCAGTTCGGCGACCCACTGCGGTTGCAGACGTGCCACGTGGCCGACGGGCGCAGCCTCGAACTCCCGTCGAACAGCGCCGACCTGGTGTTCAGCTACATCACGCTGCAGCACTGCCACGACGACGATGCGGTGGCGCTGGCGCGTGAGGCCGTGCGCGTGGCCGCACCCGGCGGGCGTGTGGCGCTCAATTTCCGGACCTGGGTGTGGGCCGACGTGGCGCTGTGGCCGGCCGGAAAGCTCACCCGTGCACTGTGGCGCCTGCCGAAGGTTGGCCCGCGGGTGGCGAAGTGGCGGTGGGCGGCGCGTCTCGGATGGCAGGCGAACCGGCTGTCGCCGGCCGAAGTGCTGGCGGCGCTCGGCGGGTCGGTGCACGAGGTTCGCCTGTTCCGCTCGCCGCGGCGACGCACGTTCGGCATCGTCGGCACCACCGACCTCACGTTCGTGGGAGTCCATCGCAGTCACTGGTGGTTGGTGGCCACCGTGCGCTGACGGAAATTCATCGGGTTACGCGGCCAGGCTGCCGTTAGCCTTTTCCACATGCGTGTCGGCGTCGTGGGTGCAACAGGTCAGGTCGGCGCGGTGATGCGCGCCATTCTCGAGGAGCGGAACTTCCCGGTCGACGAGATTCGTTTCTTCGCCTCGGCGCGCAGCGCCGGGTCGACGCTGCCGTGGAAGGGCGGTGAGGTGGTGGTGGAGGACGCCTCGGTGGCCGACCCGTCGGGCCTCGACGTGGCACTGTTCTCGGCCGGTGCCAGCAGTTCGAAGGAACTGGCCCCGAAGTTCGCCGCTGCCGGTGCCATCGTGGTCGACAACTCGTCGGCGTGGCGCATGCACCCCGACGTTCCGCTGGTGGTGAGCGAAGTGAACCCGGGTGAGGTGCGCAACGCACGCATCGGCATCATCGCCAATCCCAACTGCACCACCATGGCCGCCATGCCGGTCCTGAAGCCGTTGCACGACGAGGCCGGTTTGGTGCGCATGATCGCCAGCACCTATCAGGCGGTCAGCGGTGGCGGGCTGGCCGGCGTCGATGAACTCGACAAGCAGGCGCGCGAAACGGTCGACCATGCTCGTGAGCTCGCCTACGACGGCGAGGCAGTGCTGTTCCCGGCGCCCACCAAGTTCTCGAAGCACATCGCGTTCAACGTGCTGCCGTACGCCGGCAAGTACGTCGACGACGGTTCGTTCGAGACCGACGAGGAGCAGAAGCTGCGCAACGAGAGCCGCAAGATCCTGGCGATCCCCGGCCTGCGCGTCAGCGGCA
>CAZQPJ010000300.1:0-3338 GCA_964595105.1 uncultured Bifidobacterium sp. | reverse complement strand
GAGGTCGAGATCCTCAACAAGGACCTCGTCATCGCGAACCTCAACGGCAAGGCCCGCCTCGCGGTCGACCTCACCGTGGGTCGTGGCCGTGGCTACCTGTCGAGCGACCGCGACTCGCAGAACCGCACCATCGGCGTCATTCCCGTCGATGCGATCTTCTCGCCGGTTCGCCGGGTGATGTTCGAGATCGAGCCGACTCGCGTGGAGCAGAGCACCAACTTCGAGCGTCTCGTGCTCGACATCACCACCGACGGCAGCATCACCCCGCGTGAGGCGCTGGCCTCGGCAGGTGCAACGCTCCGGTCGTTGGTCGACCTGGTGGCGAACCTCAGCGACGAGCCGCAGGGCCTCGAGCTCGGTGAGGTCGCCAGCTCGGCGAACACCTCGCCCGACCTCGACCTCCCGATCGAGGACCTCGACCTGTCGGAGCGCCCGCGCAACTGCCTCAAGCGCGCCCAGATCAACACCGTGGGCGAACTGCTCACCAAGACCGAAGACGACCTGCTGAACATCACCAACTTCGGGCAGAAGAGCCTCGACGAAGTGAAGCAGAAGCTCGACGAGCGCGGCCTGACGCTGCGCGGCTGAGCACGAAGTACAGGAGACAACAGTCATGCCCGCAACCCCGCGTCGAGCCCGCAAGTTCGGTGGCAGCTCGCAACACCAGAAGCTGATGATGGCGAACCTCGCCGCATCGCTCATCGCCGCCGAGGCGATCGTCACCACCGAGGCGAAGGCCAAGGCGCTGCGCCCGATCGCCGAGAAGCTCATCACCAAGGCGAAGAAGGCCCAGGACGAGGGTCCGATGCGCGTGCATCGCATCCGTCAGATCCAGGGCTATCTCGGCGACAAGGAGATGACCCACAAGCTGGTCAACGACGTGGCACCGCGGTACTCGGAGCGCAATGGTGGTTACCTGCGCATCCTGAAGCTGGGTCCGCGTCAGGGCGACAACGCCCAGATGGCGCGCGTCGAGCTCGTCTGAGCCGACGGCGCTCTGGTGTCGCTCACGGCGCGCCGCTCGTTGTTGACAACGGTGGGCCTCTGGCTGGCACCGGCACTTGCGGTGTCGGCCGTTGCCGTGACGGCCAGAGCGTTCGAACCGGACGTGCCGGTGACCCCGGCACTGATGGTCGGCGTTCCGGCCCCTGCGGTGATCCCGCCGGCTCTGCCGACGTCGCTGCTGTCGCTGCGGCGCGCTCCCGGTGTGCTGGCAGTGGCGAGGCGCCAGCAGGTGCTTGCCACCGCTCTCAATGATCTTGCGGTGTCGGTCGATGCCGACTCGTGCCTGGCGGTGGGGGTGAACGGCCGTCTGCTCACCGGCACCAACACAGCGAACTCGGTGATACCCGCCAGCAACCTCAAGGTGGTGGTGGCCGAAGCGGCGCTGAAGGTGCTGGGCCCGAACGCCACCTTCACCACCACGGTGTCGGGGCCCGCACCGCTGAACGGTGTGGTGCAGGGCGACCTCCATCTGGTGGGCGGCGGCGACCCGGTGCTGAGCGAGGAGTGGTACACGCGCCCCACGCCGGCTCACAAACGTCCGCCGATCAACACCACAAGTATCGAGCAACTCGCCGACGCGGTGGTGGCTTCCGGCGTGCAGGCAATCACCGGTTCGGTGGTGGGCGACGACTCACGATACGACGGCGAGCGGCACCCGCCCGGATGGAGCGACTCGATCATTGCCACACCCGACGGCACCGCGGTGGGCGCGCTGGTGGTGAACGACTCCACCACGGCAGCGGGCGCGCTGTCACGCGAACCGGCGCTCAGCGCCGCGGCAGTGTTCGCCCGCCTTCTGCGGGTCCGTGGCGTGCGCATCGACGGTGACGTGGCCGCGGGAAGCGCCGCTCCCGATGACGTGCCACTGGCCTCGGTCGTCTCCCAACCGCTGCCGGCGATCCTCAACGAGATGCTCGCCACCAGCGACAACCTCACGGCCGAGATGATGGTGAAGGAGATCGGTCTTGCGGCCGGCGGCGCCGGAACCCGGTCGGCGGGCCTGGCCGTCATCAGCCAGACTCTCACCTCGTGGGGCATCCCGCTGGAAGGGGTGAACCTGGTCGACGGGTCGGGGCTCTCGCGTGAGAACCGCATCACGTGCACCTCGCTGTTGGCGGTGCTGCAGCGCGGCCATGCCAGCGACCCGGTCGGTGCGGGCATGGCGCGTGCCGGGCAGGACGGGTCGACTCTCGATGGCCGCTTCGAGGACGCCGGCCTCATCGACGTGCTGCAGGCGAAGACCGGCAGCCTGCGCGGGGTGAAGGCGCTCTGCGGCTACTTTCCGGCGGGCGGCGACGAGATCGCGTTCGTGCTGGTGCTGAACGGGCCGTCGGCCACGAGCTTCGAGTCGAGGTGGGATCTGCTCGGTGCGGCGCTGCTGGCCGCGGCGGCGTCGCCCAGCGCCGACGCCCTCGGCCCTCGCTCCTCGTAGGCTTTCCGCATGATGCGTCGGGCCCGCTTCACCGTGGCGTACCACGGCGGCGACTTCCACGGCTTCGCCGAGGCCGATGGTGTTCGCACCGTGATGGGCGAGCTTCGTGAGGCGATCGAACGCGTGGTCCGTCAGCCCGTGTCGCCGGTGGGGGCAGGACGCACCGACGCAGGGGTGCACGGCTGGGGTCAGGTGGTGAGCCTCGACCTTCCCGAGGCGACCGACCTCGCCGACCTCGTGCGACGCCTCAACAAGCTGTGTGGTCCCACCATCGCAGTTCGGGAACCCGCATGGACGGTCGATCCGGAGTTCAGTGCGCGATTCAGCGCCACCTGGCGGCACTACCGCTACGACGTGCTGAACGCCGACGAACACGATCCGTTCCTCGCCGACCGGGCCTGGCATGTGAAGCAGCCGCTGAACCTCTGGGCAATGCAGTTGGCCTGCGACCCGCTGATCGGCGAACACGATTTCTCCGCCTTCTGTCGCAGGCCGAAACCTGCCGAGGGCGCCACGCCTCCGTCGATGCGTCGTCGGGTGCTCCAGGCCACGTGGCGTCAGGTGTCGAACGATCATTCGGGCCTGCTCCGGTTCGAGATCAGGGCCAATGCCTTCTGCCACCAGATGGTGCGGTCGATCGTCGGAACCCTCGTCGACGTGGGCCTCGGGCGCCTCCATGCCGGCGACATCCGGCCGATCATGCTCGGTGGTTCGCGGCAGGCGGCCGGTCAGGTGGCTCCTCCCCACGGCCTCGTGCTGTGGGAAGTGGGATACGAGTAGCGATTTCCTGCCCTCGGCGATTGTGGCAGGCACCCGAAGCCCCGTATCATTGCACGGTTCCTCGGGGCGGTCCTTTGGGGCTGCCCGTACGTTCGAAGGTTTGCAGATGAGCACCACGTAT
>CAZQPJ010000299.1:0-3342 GCA_964595105.1 uncultured Bifidobacterium sp. | reverse complement strand
AGGCGATCCGTGGTCTCGAAGGTGCTGAAGGACCGTTCGACCTCGTGCTGTTCGGCAACGAGAGCGCCGACTCGGGCAACTTCCAGGTGGGCGTCCGTGTGGCGCACGCGTTGCAGCGGCCCATCGTGAACGGCATCAAGGGCATCGAGGTCGATGGCGACTCCGTGCGAGCCCGCCGCGAGGCCGATGCCGGTGTCGAGGTGTACCGCGTCCCGATGCCGTGCGTGCTCGGCGTGAAGGAGGGCATCAACCTGCCCCGGTATCCCACGCTGAAGGGCCGTCTCGCTTCGAAGAAGGTCGACGTGGCGCAGGTGACTCCCGATGGTGACGCCGGTGGCCAGCGGATGGTGACGCTGCTGCAGGCCGCCGAACAGGCGAGCCAGACCGTGATGCTGGGCACCGGGGTCGACGCCGCACCTGCGGTGGTGGACCTGCTCGAGGAACTGGGGTTGCTGAAATGACCGTTCTGGTGGTGACCGAACACGACCGCGGGTCTCTGGCCCCATCGACGCTGGAAGCCCTCGCTGCGGCGCGCACACTAGGCCTCGAGGTGCATGCCATCACCCTCGGCGCAGCAGCCGATGGCGCTGCGGCCACGCTGGCCGAGCACGGTGCTGCCGTGGTGCATCAGGTGGCCCATGCGCTGCTGGCCGATTACGGGCCCGAGGCGTGGGGCGAGGCTGTGGCGCAGGCGGTGCGCGCGCTGAAGCCGACGGCCGTGCTGGCATGCGGCACCGACCGCGGCAACGAGGTGATGGCCCAAGTGGCCGCTCGCCTCGACCTGCCGATGGTGGCGAACTGCAACGAGATCAGCACCGGCGACGCGTGGAACATCGTGCGCGTGCGGTGGGGTGGCTCGCTGCTCGAGCAGTGCACGCTGAACGCGGCGACGAAACTCGTCACCGTCACTCACCATGCCTTCGAGGCTGCGGCTGCACCGGCAGCCGGCGCGACGCAGGCGCTGGCCGTTGAACTCGACCCGGTACTCGGTCGCACCGTGGTGGCAGAGCGCGTCGAACGCTCCGCCGGTGTCACGCTGGCCACGGCACCCTTGGTGGTGGGTGGCGGTCGTGGCGTGGGTTCGCCCGAGGCGTTCGCCCCCCTGGAGGAACTCGCGGGTCTGCTGGGTGGTGTGGTGGGCTGCAGTCGTGCCGTCACCAACAACGGTTGGCGGAGCCACACCGATCAGGTGGGCCAGACGGGCACCCGCATCGCTCCCGACCTCTACATGGCGTGCGGCATCAGCGGCGCCATCCAGCACTGGGTGGGTGCCATGGCGTCGAAGAAGATCCTCGCCATCAACACCGACCCCGAGGCCAACATGGTCACCAAGGCCGACTATGCGGTCATCGGTGACCTGCACAAGGTGATTCCCGCCATCACGGCAGAGGTGAAGCGCCGCAAGGGCATCTGAGTAGCCTCGGCGGCGTGGGCACTGAGTCCCCCTTTCCGCCTCCGTCGCCGCTGCCTCCGCCGCCGCCACCTCCCGGGCCTTCCTCGGCGCGGCCGGCGGTCAGGCGAGGCTCGATGGCGGGGTGGCTCGTACCGGTGGCGCTGTTGACGGCCGCCGTGGTGGGTCTCGCCGCCTGGTCACTGTTCGGTGGTGGTGGCTCGGGTGCGACCGCTCCGACCTCCTCGGTGGAGGTGGGACGCACCGACGGACCACCCACCACGACCATCGAATCCGCCAGCGGCGATACGTTCGTCATCACCGCACCCGACAACTCGGTGGTGGGCGCAACGCTGCCCGACTCGAGCGTGCCGGACGCGCCGGTGACGGCAGCGAACGGTGATCGTCTGGTCACCGACGACACCGGGTTCTTCACGGTTGCCGTGCCGAACGACTTCGAGGTGAACACCGCATCGATCGATGCCGGCAGCGTCGTGGTGCCCTCGGTGAAGGCTGCCGTTGATCTCGCAGCGTTCGGTGACGACTACGTCACCGTCGGCTACGCGGTGAACGCGGTTGCGGGCGACCTCGCCACCTCGGAGCTCGACGGCATCGGCCTCGTGGCACCGGGTGACAGGGACTGCAGCACGGTGAGTGCCGACACCGACATCGACACGAAGGTCGGGCCAGCGGTGCTGCAGACCTTTGAGGGATGCGGTCGGGAGGGCGGTTCGGTGGCGGTGGTGGCCTTGCTCGACAGCGCGTCGGGTCGGGTTTTCGTGGTCTACGCGCAGGGCTCGAACACGGTCGACAGCGTGACCGCACTGGCCACGGCGGTGCTCGAGAGCATCACGGTCAGCTGAGTTGTTGGCGCTGCCAGGCGGCGGTGGCGTCGATGTTGTTGAACGTGAACATGTGGATGCCCTCGATGTTCAGTTCGTCCGCCACCTTCGCCAGCGGCGACAGGAACTTCACCGGGTTGTAGCCACCGGGACGGAACAGGCGGCCGATGGCACCGCTGTTCTTCTTGAGGAAGCGGACACTGCTGCCGATGTCGAGCTTGGTCGACAACGAGATGAGCTTCATTCGGTCGATGACTCCCGGCGCCCCGATGTGCAGCGGGAGGGTGAAGCCGGCCGCTCGTTCGTCGCGGGCCCACTGGATCCACTGCTTGGTGTCGAAGTGCATCTGCGTGGAGGCGAAGCCGGGGATGCCGGCCTCGGCGAGCAGCGCCTGCTTGGCATGGAGTGCCTCGTGCACGACGGGCTTGGGGATGAGGGCATGGCCATCGGGGTAGGCGGTGACGCCGATCTTGCTGAGGCCGTGGTCGGTGGAGAGGAAGTCCTTCAGGAACGCCACGACGCCGTCGTACTTGCCGACCGGCTCCGGTGCGTCACCGGCGACGAGGAACACCTCGGTGATGCCATGGTCGCGGCAGAACGAGGCGAGGTCCTTCACGGCCTGCTCGTCCTTCGTGAGGCGGGCCGAGAAGTGCGGCACCGCCATGTGGCCGAGGTCGATGATGCGCTTCGTGAGGTCGAGCGTGGTCTGCTGTCCCTTGGCGAAGCTGCACGTGACCGACACCGATGCACCCTTCGGGATGTGCGGCAGTTGCGGTTCGAGGTTCTTGAGCGGGATGACCTCGTAACGGGCATCGGCGATGAGTGAGCGGAGGTTGGTCATGATGGTTCCTTGTGTCAGGCGAACTCGTCGGGGAGTTCTGCCTTGCGACGGGCGATGAAGTCGAGGAGTTCCTCGTCGATCGATGGGTCGAGGGCGGGCGCTTCGTACTCGGCGAGGCGGCGCTTCCACAGAGCGTTGGCGCGTTGGGCGGCGTCGAGCCCACCTTCCTCGGTCCACTGCTCGAAGCTGGAGTTGTCGGCCGTGTCGCTGCGGTAGAACGCGGTCTCGAAGTTGGCGAGCGTGTGGGCTGTGCCGAGGAAGTGGTTACC
>CAZQPJ010000298.1:0-3347 GCA_964595105.1 uncultured Bifidobacterium sp. | reverse complement strand
CCGGAGATCACCCGTTTCGGCATCGACAAGTTCAACGACGCGTGCCGCACCAGCGTGCTGCGCTTCACCGACGACTGGTATCGCTACGTCACCCGCCAGGCCCGCTGGGTCGACTTCGAGAACGGCTACAAGACACTCGACACGCCCTACATGGAGAGTGTCATGTGGGCTTTCAAGACCCTGTGGGAGAAGGGGCTCATCTACGAGGGTTTCCGTGTGCTGGCCTACTGCTGGCGGTGCGAGACCCCGCTCAGCAACACCGAGACCCGCATGGACGATGTGTACCGCGACCGGCAGGACCCTGCGGTCACGGTGGCCTTCGAGTTGGAGTCGGGCGAGCGCATCCTCGCCTGGACCACCACGCCCTGGACCCTTCCGGCCAACCTTGCGCTCGCCGTGGGGCCCGACATCGACTACGCAGTGATGGAGGAGGATGGTCAGCGGTACCTTCTGGCCGAGGCGCGCCTCGGCTCGTACGAGAGGGAACTCGCCGGAGCGGAGCGCGTGGGCACGCTTCGTGGGGCTGATCTGGTCGGCCGCAGGTACCGTCCGCTGTTCCCGTTCCTTGCCGACACACCGAACGCGTTCCATGTGCTGGCCGGTGACTTCGTGAGCACGGACGACGGCACCGGCGTGGTGCACATGGCGCCCGGTTTCGGCGAGGACGACCAGAACGTGTGCAATGCCGCGGGCATTCCCACCATCTGCCCGATGGACGAGCACGGTCAGTACACGGCGGAGATCGCACCGTGGAAGGGTGTGCACGTCTTCGACGCGAACCCCGAGGTGATTCGTGACCTGAAGGGCCGCGGAGTGCTCGTGCGGCACGACAGTTACCACCACTCCTATCCGCACTGCTGGCGGTGCAGTGAGCCGCTCGTGTACCGCGCCATCAGTTCGTGGTTCGTACAGGTGACAGCGTTCAAGGATCGCATGGTGGAGCTGAACCAGCAGATCCGCTGGGTGCCCGAGCACATCAAGGAAGGCTCGTTCGGCAAGTGGCTGGCCAACGCCCGCGACTGGAGCATCAGTCGCAACCGCTTCTGGGGTTCGCCGATCCCGGTGTGGAAGAGCGACAACCCCGACCATCCTCGCATCGACGTGTACGGCAGCATCGCCGATCTCGAGCGTGACTTCGGAGTGGCGGTCACCGATCTGCATCGGCCGATGGTCGACGACCTCGTTCGTCCCAACCCTGATGACCCCACCGGTCAGTCGATGATGCGGCGTGTGCCGGAGGTGCTCGACTGCTGGTTCGAGAGTGGCTCCATGCCCTTCGCTCAGGTGCACTACCCGTTCGAGAACCGCGAGTGGTTCGAGGGTCACTACCCGGGTGACTTCATCGTCGAGTACATCGGTCAGACGCGTGGCTGGTTCTACACGTTGCACGTGTTGGCGACCGCGCTGTTCGACCGGCCGAGTTTCCGCACCTGCGTGAGCCACGGCATCGTGCTCGGCAACGACGGCCAGAAGATGTCGAAGAGCCTCAAGAACTATCCCGACCCGATGATGGTCTTCGACACCTACGGCAGTGATGCGATGCGGTGGTACCTGCTCGGGTCGCCGATTCTCCGCGGCACCGACCTGGTGGTCACCGAGGACGGCATTCGCGACACGGTGCGGCAGGTGATGCTGCCCATCTGGAACTCCTGGTACTTCCTGTCGCTCTATGCCAACGCGGCCGGCACGGTGGGTGCCTTCAGGACCGACAGCACCGACGTGCTCGATCGGTACATCCTCGCCAAGACGCACGACCTGGTGGCGGAGCTCACCACCACACTCGACGAGTACGACCTGTTCGCTGCGTGCAACTCCGTGCGAGCATTCCTCGACGCGCTCACCAACTGGTACGTGCGTCGCAGCCGCGATCGGTTCTGGCAGGGCGACCAGGACGCCATCGACACACTGCACACGGTGCTCGTGGTGCTCACGCAGGCACTGGCGCCGCTGCTGCCGTTGGTCACCGACGAGGTGCATCGCGGTCTCACGGGTGGCCGCAGCGTGCACCTCACCGAGTGGCCGGACGCCAGTGCGATTCCGGCCGACCGCGAGCTCGTCGATTCGATGGATCTTGCTCGCGACGTGTGCAATGCGACCCTCAGGCTCCGCAAGGCGCACCAGCGTCGGGTGCGTCAGCCGCTCGCTTCGCTCCAGGTGGCGGTGGAACGCTCGTCGCGACTTGCTCCGTTCGTCGATCTCGTGGCCGACGAGGTGAACGTGAAGGGCGTGCACCTCACCGACGACGTCGCCTCGGTGGCGTCCTTCGACCTTCAGGTCGTGCCTGCCGCTCTCGGGCCTCGTCTCGGTGGTCGGACACAGCAGGTCATCAAGGCGGTGAAGAGCGGCGACTGGCAACGCACCGAGAGCGGCGTGCTGGCCGGAGGGATCGAGTTGTACGAGGGCGAGTTCACGCTCCGGCTCGCCACGACGGGCGATGGCGCCAGCGCACCGCTCGCCTCCGGCGACGGCATCGTCGCGCTCGACATCGCCGTCACTCCCGAACTCGAGGCCGAGGGCGTCACCAGGGATCTCATCCGGTTGGTCCAGCAGGCGCGTCGAGATGCGGGCCTGCAGGTGAGCGATCGCATTGATCTCACGCTCGGGGTGTCGGAGAGCGTTCGTCGGCAGGTGTCGGCATTCCAGCACCTGCTGGTCGAGGCGACCTTGGCCACCTCGTTGTCGTGGGCCAATGGCCCAGCCACCGCGGAACTCGACGGTGAGCCGGTGCACATCGGCGTGGCGGTGGCTCACTGAGCGAGGTGTTCCCCCAGTACGTCCAACCTGCCCGGGAGGGTGGTTCCACCGTGTCGGTGCGCGTCACCCCCGGGTCGGGTCGCGCAGGGGTGCAGGTCGATGCAGCTGGTCAGGAGTTGCGGCTCCGGGTCACGAGTCCACCGGTCGACGGACGGGCGAACGAGGAGGCCGCGGCCGTGCTGGCCGAGGTCGTGGGTGTCAAGCTGCGGCACGTTCGCCTCGTCAGCGGTCACTCGAGCAGGTCGAAGCGGTTCCATGTCGCTGCCGCACCGCAGGCCGTTGTTGCGGCCGTCGAGCAGGCACGGGGCCGTTCGGGTCCCGGCGACCGGTAGCATCCCGCCGACACATTCTCAGAGAGAGGCTCCATCGATGGCCACTGCGAAGAAGGTTGTACCGGCGAAGAAGGCTGCGGCCCCCGCGAAGAAGGCCGTTGCCCCCGCGAAGAAGGCTGCTCCGGCGAAGAAGGTGGCCGCGCCCGCGAAGAAGGCTGCTCCGGCGAAGAAGGTGGCTGCGCCCGCGAAGAAGGCTGCTCCGGCGAAGAAGGCTGCTCCGGCGAAGAAGGTGGCTGCTCCGGCGAAGAAGGTGGCTGCGCC
>CAZQPJ010000297.1:0-3362 GCA_964595105.1 uncultured Bifidobacterium sp. | reverse complement strand
CCGAGCAGCACGAGGAAGCCGAAGTAGATCATCGAGTGCATGAGGCCGGCGGCGCTGTCGCGCAGCAGGGTCTGCATGTAGGCACCGGCGCGGAAGTCGCGAAGACGGCGACCGACGTTCTTCGGGGTGGTCTTCCGGCGGTCGGGAGCACCGCGTTCCCAGTTGCGCACGCGAGCGGAGAATGCGAACGCTCCCCACACCAGCAACACCGGAATGACCGTGTAGAAGCCCACCTGCAGCGCGCCGGGGATGCCCTCGAACACTTCACGGGCGGGCTCCTTCGTGCCGTGCCAGTGGGTGAACTGCGGGATGATGCCGGATGCCAGCGTGAAGAGGCCCATGAACACGCCGAGCGCCATCACGAGCTTGTGGGGCGTGCGGTACCAGGGCTTGGTGGGGCCGGACTCGGCTGCAGGAGACGTGTGGGTGCTCATAGTGCGAACGGAACCCTAGTTCGCGCCGTCCGGTGGCACCGCCTCCACGCAGCAGAATGGAGCCATGACTGCGAAGCGACCCGTGACCGTCGTCCTGTCCGTTGCCATGGCCCTCGTGGCGGTGAGCGCGGTCATGGCCTGGATCGCCGTCGGTGGTCTCGCCAGCTCCACCGAGCGAGCACTCGAACGGATGGAGACCGCGCTGGTGACGGCCCGTGACCTTGCCGACACGGCGGCGAGCTCCGCGTCGGAGGTGGAGTCGTTGGCGCAGGTGGTGGGTGATGGCCTCGGCAACACGGCGTCGGCGCTGAAGGCCACGCAGGACGTCAGCGCGAACGTGCGCAAGGTGCTGGGTTTCATCGACTTCATCGGCAGCATCGACGACCTGAAGAACAGCTTGAAGGAGGCCGAGGCCGAACTCACGACGCTCGAGGGATCGCTCACCACCGCATCGACCACGCTCGTCGACGCTGGTCCGGCGTTGCACGAGACCGTGGTGGCACTGCAGGCCGTTCCCGACCAGATCGACGCCGCCATCGCGGATGCCGCAGATGCCCGAGCACGTGTGGGCGGTCAGGTGTGGCTGTGGCGCCTCGCCGTGGTGGCGGGTTCGCTGGCAGTCCTCGGCGGTCTGTGGGGGGCCCTGCAGAACAGCAGGCGTGTCGATGCCCTGATGGCGGCGGTGGCGCCGGTGGCGCCGGTCAGCGCCGATTGAGTCGGGTCAGCCGAAGGCCTTGCGGTCGAGGTCGCGGATGCGGCCCGCCAACGCGGCCAGCAGCTTGTGGGCCAACGACGGCACCTCGTCGAGCACGGAGATGAAGTGACGCTGGTCGAGCAGCAGGAGCGTGCAGTCGGTCTCGCACACGACGGTCGCCGAACGCGGGCCATGGTCGAGCAGTGACAGTTCGCCCACCACGGTGCCCGGGCCGAGCGAGCCGATCTTCTTGCCGTTGCGCTTCACCAGCACCGACCCGGTGAGCACCACGAACGCCTCACGCCCGGTCTGCCCCTGGTCGACGATGAGGGAGCCTGCCTTCATCGAGATCTCGTCGGATGCCCGAGCGATCTTCTCGAGTTCCTTGTTGGTGCAGCCCGCGAACAGGCTCACGTTGCGCAGGTGTTCGAGGTACGCCTTCTTGTTGGCCATGCGGCGATGGTAGCGCGCTCAGCACGGTGCCTTCGGCGGCGTGGGTCAGTGGCTGCCGGCCTGGCCGGCCACCGCTGCGGTGGCGGCGGCGATGGCTGCCGGGTCGCCGAGATAGTCGGCGCTGGTGACCCCGAGGCGGGTGTCGAAGCCGTAGAGCCGCGGTACGCCGGTGGGAATGTTCACTTCGGCGATGTCGGTGCGGCTGATGGCCTCGAGGTGCATCATCAGGGCGCGCAACGAGTTGCCGTGCGCCACCACCAGCACGTCGAGACCGTTCATCAACTGGGGCGCCACCACGTCGTGCCAATAGGGCATCACTCGTGCCACCACGTCGGCCAGGCATTCCGAAGCAGGCAGCACGTCGGGCGGCAGCAGTCGGTAGCGCTGGTCGTTCGCCGGGTGCTCGGGGCTGTCGGTTCCCACCGGTGGCGGTGGCACGTCGTAACTACGGCGCCACAGGTTGGTCTGCTCGGCGCCGTGGCGGTCGGTGGTGGCCTTCTTGTCGAGCCCCTGCAGGGCGCCGTAGTGGCGCTCGTTGAGCCGCCAGTGTCGCTGCACCGGAAGCCACACCTGTCCCAGTGCCTCGAGGGCGAGGTGGCACGTGTGCGCCGCCCGTGTCAGCACCGAGGTGTGGGCAACGTCGAACCGCAGGGCTCGTTCCGCCAGTGTGCGCCCAGCCGCGGCAGCCTCGCCGAGACCCTTGGGGCTCAGCGGCACGTCGTGCCACCCGGTGAACAGGTTCTGCTGGTTCCAGGTGCTCTCGCCGTGGCGGAGGATGACGAGCGTGCCGGTCATGGTCGAGAGGTTAGGTGCTGACGGTGGGCCGGTCAGCGAGCGAGCGCTTCGATGAGGTCGGCTGCGCGCACCGTGCCGGCCCTGCTGCGGATGACCTCGGCGTTGCCCGCCATGCGAGTGCGCAGCGCCGAATTCGCCAGCAGTCGGTCGACGGCCTCCAACAGTTCCTCGTCGGCGAAGCCGTAGGTGTCGAGTCGTTGGCCGAAGCCGAGTTCGTGCACCCGCTGGGCGTTGTCGTACTGGTCCCAGAACAGGGGCAGCACGATCATCGGCTTGCCGAAGTGGAATGCCTCGGTGGTCGTGTTGTTGCCGCCGTGGGTGATGATGAGGTCGACCAGTGGCAGGACATTGGTCTGCGGCACCTGCGCCGCGCCCCACATGTTCGACGGCAGTTCGTATTCGTCGGCCAGTGGCCCCTTCGACACGATGAAACGATGGCGGGTGCGGCCGAGGACGCTGACGAGTCGCTTCATCAGGCCGACGTCGGCGGAGCCGAGCGAACCGAGCGACAGGTACACGAGATGGCTCGAAGGGTCGTCGCTGCGGAGTTGCTCGGGCACCTCGAACGGGGCATCGGTGGCGCGCACCGATGAGTCGAGACGGTGCCATGTGGAACCCAGCGGCCGGCGGTCGGTGTAGTCGGCCACCTCGGGGTAGAGGTAGAGGTTGAGGTCACCCTCGTGGATGAACTCGAGATCGGCCAAGGGCGGCGCCCCCACGGACTGCACCCAGTCGTTGAGGGCCCCCCACATGTCGCGGTGGGTTCGTTCGTACTCGGCGCGGAAGTCGCCCCACTGGCTGCGGTCGTCGCTGGGCAGGCCGCTGAAGGTGGGCGGCACGTCGGGACCCTTCATCTCGAGCGGCTGGCAGCTGACCGATCGGACGAACGGCACACCGGCAGTGACGAGCGCGGGGAAGGCGTTCACGTTGTCCTCGATCACCACGTCGGGCTTCTGCCGGGCGATGATGTCGGTGAGCTGTGCGTG
>CAZQPJ010000296.1:0-3390 GCA_964595105.1 uncultured Bifidobacterium sp. | reverse complement strand
GTCAGCCCCTTGGTTGAGAAAGCATGGCCACCCTACCAGCGGGGTGTGACGGCGATGCCGCGGCGCTCCTGAGTTCGTGTCATACTGACTGCCACATTCGGAGAAGGGGAGTGCGATGGCGAAGGTTGCAGGGCAGAGGGTCCGCTACGGGCAGATCGACCACGAGTACGGCATGAAGTTGGCAACCACGCCGCCGGAGGACGACGGTCCCATCTGGATGGTCAACCTCATGAAGTACCGCGAGAAGGCCGACTACGCCGACGGACGTAAGGCCGACATCACGGGCAAGGAGGCCGACGACCTCTATGCGCCGCTCGGGCCGCTGAAGGCCATCGGCGCGCAGGTGGTGTTCCTCGCCGAGGTCGACTCACAGTTCCTCAACGACAGCCCGAAGTGGGACCGCGTGGGCATCGTGAAGTACCCGTCGCGTCGGTCGTTCATCGAGATGCAGACGCGCAAGGACTTCCAGGAACTGCACCACCACAAGGAAGCCGGCATGGCGGAGACCATCGTCGCCGGCTGCTTGCCGATGCCGCTGCCGGAACTGCCGGCCAGTGCGCCCACGTGGGACGAGGTGCCCTGCCCGCCCACGGCGGACGACCCCTACGTGGTGGTCATCCACGTGTTGAAGTTCCACGACGACGAACGCCGCGACCAGATGGCCACCTACACCGACCATGCCGGGAAGATCGCCGTGCCGATGGGTGTGCGGCTCGCCGCCTGGACCGAGGTGGAAGGCACCATCATGGGCGACGGCCGACAGTGGGACCAGATTCGCTTCAACGTGTTCCCGAGCCGTGAGGCGTTCATGAAGGTGGTGTTCGACCCCGAGCGTCTCGAGGCGCAGAAGTCGTTCCGCGAGCCCGCCATCGCCGACACCTATGCCCTCATCACCCGGCCGAGCATCGATCGGCTCTACGAGTCGATCACCGGCTCGCCTGCGCCGTACCCTACGAAGCCATGATCAAAGTCAGCGTGCTTTACCCCAACGGCGAAGGCACCACCTTCGACCACGACTACTACAAGGCCACCCACGTGGCGATGTGCGTGGAGGCGTGGAACCCCGTCAAGTCGGAGATCGACAAGGGTCTCGATGGTCAGCCCAACGCCGCCGCCGTGCACCTCTACTTCGAGTCGATGGAAGCGATGGGAATTGCGCTCGCATCGCCGAAGACGGGCGAGATCATGGCCGATGTCGTGAACTACACGAACATCACGCCGGTGATGCAGATCTCGGAAGTGGTGGGCTGAACCTGCCCGCGTGACCCGACGGGTCAGCTGCGCCGGTCGACCGCCTCGGGCATGTCGCGCAGGCGCACCGACAAACAGGTGACACAGCCCTCGAGCTTGATGTACTCGCTGATGTCGACTGCCACGCAGCGGTAGCCGCGCGCCTCGAGGAGAGCGATGCTCTGCGGGCAGTCGGCGCTGATGAGCAGTGTCTGCTCGTCGAGGATCACCACGTGCGAGCCGCTCTCCTCGGGCATGGACAGGAACGAGGGGAACACGGACGTGTCGTCGAGCGCTGGCTCCCAGCCGATGATGGTGCCATCGGGCAGAGCCGTGACGGCCGACTTGAGGTGCAGCACCTTCGTGATGGGCACCGCCACCACGTCGGCCCCGAGCGGGGCGAGGGCGGCGCGCAACTGGGCGATGCCCTCGGCATTGGTGCGGCCACCCTGACCGACGTAGATGGTGGAGCCCACCTTCAGCACGTCGCCGCCGTCGAGGGTGCCGGGCGCTTCGATGGCCACCGTGCGATACCCGAGCGCCTCGATGGAGGACGCCGCGTCGGGCACCTCGGGCTTGCGCTCGTCGGCACCGGGCCGGGCGAGCACGGCGAGGTCCTTGTAGACCACCATCGTGTCCTCGATGAACACCGAGTCGGGGCAGTCGGGTGCCGGAGCCACCTGAATGGTTGCCCAACCGTGTTCGTGCATGGCCTCGACGTAGTTGAACCACTGGATCTCGGCGAGGCCCACATTCACCGGCGTGCGCTCCATGTGGGTGACGATTCCCTCGGCCAGCCGCGGGCTGGGCTGGCGCACGAGTGCAACTCTGCTCACTGGTCGGTTCCCTTCCGTTGACGTCCCATGGCGCGTTGGATCTCCATCTTCGAGTCGCGTTCGGCCAGCACCTGGCGCTTGTCGGCCTTCTTGCGGCCTCGACCGAGACCGAGTTCGATCTTCACGCGGCCGCCCTTGAAGTACAGCGACAGCGGGATGAGCGCCAGGTGCTCGGTGGCGATCTGGTGCTCGAGTTTGGTGATCTCGCGGCGGTTCAGCAGGAGCTTGCGGGCGCGGTTGGGGTCGTGTGCCCCCACGCCGTGCGAGTACTGGTAGGGCGGAATGTGCATCCCGTCGAGCCATACCTGCCCGCGGATGACGCGGGCGAACGCGTCGGCGATCTGTGCATGGCCCTCGCGCAGCGCCTTCACCTCGCTGCCCGTGAGCACCATGCCGGCTTCGATCTCGTCGACGATGGCGTAGTCGTGGCGCGCCCGCCGGTTGCTCGCGATGAGCGTGCGGCCTGACGGGTTCGAGCGATCACGGTTCGGAGCCATGGGATTGCACAGGGTACCGGCACACCTCGGTACCCTCTGCGGCGTGGAGTTGCTGTTCCCCGCCGAGGCCTACGCCCAGATGATCGCCCACGCCTACGAGGGCTATCCGCTCGAGGCCTGTGGGCTGCTGGTGGGGCAGGGCAACCGGGTGCACCGCTTCGTGCCGTGCACCAACGAGGCCGCCTCGGCGCGCATCTACACCATTCCGCCCAAGGAACTCCTGCGGGCCGAACGTGGCGCCGACGACGACGGACTGGCAGTGATCGGCGTGTTCCACAGCCACACGCACAGCGAGCCGTACCCGAGCCCCACCGACGTGGCGCAGGCGCCCGACCCCGACTGGCACTACGTGATCGTGAGCCTCAAGAGGGAAGCCCCCGAGGCGCGGAGTTACCGCATCGTCGGGGAAGAGATCACGTCGCTCGCCATCGCCATTCTCTGAGTCGTCCCCTACAATCCCTACCGCTTCGGTAGGGATTAGGAGGTGGTCCATGGTGGTGAACGAGAACGTGCTCGGGCTCATCGGCAACACGCCCATGGTCGACGTCAGTCGGCTGTCGCCGAACCCCAATGTGCGCATCATCGGCAAGCTCGAGAGCCAGAACCCGTTCGGCTCGGTGAAGGACCGGATCGCCAAGCACATGATCGAGCAGGCCGAGAAGGACGGGCGACTGCAGCCCGGCCAGACCATCATGGAGCCGAGCTCCGGGAACACCGGCATCGCCCTCGCCGCCATCGCGCAGATGAAGGGCTACCCGATCAAGATCCTCATGCCCACCAGCGTGTCGATCGAGCGGCGCCAGATGCTGGAGGTGTTCGGCGCTGAG
>CAZQPJ010000295.1:0-3391 GCA_964595105.1 uncultured Bifidobacterium sp. | reverse complement strand
AGATCGAGTTGCCCGTCGGCGGTGAGTGGCACCCAGCGCAGCACGATGCCGCGCTCGGCGGCCAGCATGTGCCACGGCACGATGTTGGCGTGGTGCTCCATGTGGGTGAGCACCACCACGTCGCCCTCGCGCAGGTTGGCCCGACCCCACGACTGGGCCACCAGGTTGAGGCTCTCGGTGGCGTTCTTGGTGAACACGACCTCGTGATCGCGGCGGGCGTTGATGAATCGTCGGACCTTCGTGCGGGCGAGTTCGAACGCGTCGGTGGCCTCCGCGGCGAGGCGATAGGCGCTGCGGTTGATGGGGGCGTACGACGTGGCCATGAACGTCGACATGGCGTCGATGACGGTCTGCGGCTTCTGCGTGGTGTTCGCCGAGTCGAGGTACACCAACGGCTGGTCGTCGATGTGCCGCTGCAGCAGTGGGAAGTGCTGCTTCAGTGCAACGGGGTCGATGGCGGCAGTCACCTGAACGCCTCGTACCCGTCGCGTTCGAGTTGCTGGGCCAGTTCCATGCCGCCGCTGGCGACGATGCGTCCGTCGACCATGATGTGCACGAAGTCGGGCTGCAATTCGTCGAGCAGGCGCTGGTAGTGGGTGATGAGCACCACACCCATCTGCGGTCGGTCGATCCGAATTTCGCGGATGCCCTTCGCCACGATTCGCAGGGCGTCGATGTCGAGGCCGGAGTCGGTCTCGTCGAGGATCGCCAACTCGGGTTCGAGGATGGCCATCTGCATCACTTCGTTGCGCTTCTTCTCGCCGCCGCTGAAGCCTTCGTTGAGGTACCGGTCGACGAACGAACCGTCCATGCCGAGGCGCTTCATCCAGTCCATCGTCGCGAGGCGCAGTTCGAGCACCGACAGGTCGATGCCCTTGCGTGCCGACAGCGCCTGGCGCAGGAACTGGATGACCGATACTCCGGGAATCTCCTGCGGGTACTGGAACGCGAGGAAGATGCCCTGCTTGGCGCGGACGTCGGTGGGCCACTCGGTGATGTCGTCGCCCTGGAACACGATGCGCCCGTCGGTGACCTCGTACTCGGGGCTGCCGAGGAGCGTGGAGGCGAGGGTGCTCTTGCCGGAACCGTTGGGACCCATGATGGCGTGCACTTCGCCGGCGTTCACCGTCAGCGACAGGCCGCGGAGGATGTCGGGCGCTTCGCCGGACTCGCCCTCGGGCGTGACGGGGCGTGCGTGGAGGCGGTCGATCCGGAAGAGCTCGGTCACGGGGGAGAGTGTATTTCCCCTATCGCCATAGTGGAAACCCAGACCTCGCGGATCCGACGCTGCGCGATGCGCATAGGATCGGTGCATGAACCGGAACGTACGGATCCTTGTCGGCCTCGTCGTGGTGGGTCTCGTCGGCCTGCTCGCGGGAGTGATCCTCACCCGCACCACGTCTCGCCCCGAACCCCTCGACCCGGCAACTGGTGACACCACCGGTGTGGCCGGAACCCTGCCCGACGTGACGGCACCCATCTCCACGGGTGCGTGGAGCGACACCGCCGACGCCAACTTCGACGTGGTTCGCGCCGCCATTGCGGGCAGTGGGCCCGTGGCCGATGTGGCCGCCCTGTTCGGCGTGCCGGTGCAGGTGCCGCAGCCCGATGATGCCGCGCTCGATCATGCGCGCTACTCGCTCGTTGCAGGCGAGGAGGGCACGGTCGAGGAGTCGTGGAGCCTGTGGTCGAACACCGCCGCCGCACCGTCCGACGTCGAGGCGGCGTTCACCAGTGGCTTCTCGTCCGACGCCTTCACGCCCGGGCAGCGCACCGAGAACGAGTTCGCCGGGCTCGTCAGCGCCACCATCAACTACTCGGCCACCGAGGCTGGGCTGGCAGCCGGATGGGTGTACATGAGCGTGTCGATCGGGCCCGACTCCGACGGCATCACACCGACCGGCCGCACCTTCCTCCGGGTCGATCTCACACGCGTGCTCTCCGCCGTGCCGGATGCAGACCAGTTGCCGGCCTTCGCCACCGGATGGCTCGCCGAGATGCCGGCGGCCGATGGTCTCGCGCTGGCAGAACTCAGTGCCGAGGCGGGTACCCAACCGTTCGACCGTGTGTGGATGAACGCGCGGTACACCGCGCCGCAGGACCAGTTCCCAGGGCTCATCAGCTTCTATGGGGCCGACCATTCCGCCGGTGCGCTGGTGTACCCGCAGAGCACGATGCCGGAGGGCATCGACGAGGTCGAGTACTTCCAGCACGAGGGCAGCCCGACGTTGGGCGGGCATGCCGTGACGGTTGCAGTCGACCGCTATCTGGCCGAGCCCGACTTCCCGGCTGCGGTGAACCTCGGCGTGAAGCTCGAGGCTGCCGGCTGACCCTGCCGACGGCTCAGGGCCTCACGCCCCGGGCTCCATCGACAGCGCTCGCCAGATGTTCGGGTACGACGTGTACTCGAAACTGTCGTCGACGTAACCGGCCTCGATGAGCGCGTTGTGCAGCGCCGGCAGGTTGCGGAACGGCACACCGGCATCGACGTGGTGAGCCAGGTGCCAGCCGATGTTGTACGGCACCAGGAAGAACCGTGCGACAGCGTGTTGGTGCACGGAGTGCGTGCTCTCGCGTCGGTCGGGTGAGCGGCGCATGCCGCCGTGCTCGGCGATGGAACGCAGCCGATTGATGACGCGCCACACGGTGAGATACGGCACCAACCAGAACAACGGGTAGAGCCACCAGTGCCCAGAGGCGACGGCGGCGGCGAGCAGCGCTGCCTGCACGGCCATGATCTGGCGGAAGGTGCGGCGCGAGCGCGGGTCTCTCGACCGAGCATTGCGGAACAGTCCGACCATCAACTTCACTCCGGTGCGGCCCGTGGCATCGCGCCAGAGTTTGCGGCGCATGCTGGCATGGCCGATCGGGTAGCCCGCGTAGAGCGCAATGTCGGGCTCGTCGGGTCCGAACTCGTCGCGGTGGTGCGCCATGTGAACTCGCCGGTACACATCGGTGGACGTGAACGACGGGAAGCCGAGCAGCCAGCGGCCGACCACGTCGTTCGCCCGCTTGCTCGAGAACAGCAATCGGTGCGCCGCCTCGTGCATCAGCGAGGCGAGTTGGGCGAAAGCCCGGCCCATCAGCAACAGCGTGACGGGCCACACCCACGGTCCCCATGCGACGCTGGCCCACAGCACTGCGGCGATCTGCGTCCATGTCGAGGCCACGCTCGCCGCGTTCCTCCAGGACGGAACGCGGCGCAGACGTTCGCGGAACTCGGCCGTCGGGCGCCCGTCGGGTCGGATGAGATCCGTCTCGTGGCACTGCGGCAGCACCAGGGGAACCATCGCGCCGGGCTGCGCAGCGAGTCCCCCGTTCGGTGCCTCCTTCACCCCGCCGACCCTATCCGAGTGCCTGCCGCCCGTCCGAGTGCCTGCCGCCCATCCGA
>CAZQPJ010000294.1:0-3391 GCA_964595105.1 uncultured Bifidobacterium sp. | reverse complement strand
CCGGCGGCCAGCAGCACGTTGGAGCCCTGCACCACGGAGGTGCTGCCGTCGGGGTGCTGCACGGTGACGGTGCGGTCGGCGCCCAACGAGCCGGTGCCCGAGAGGATGGTGATCTTCTTCGACTTCATGAAACCGGTGAGGCTCTTCACGATGCCGTCGACGATCTTCTGCTTGCGGGCCTGGACCGTGCCGAAGTTGACCACCGGCGCACTGGCCTCGATGCCGAAGTCGCCGGCATGCGCCACGTGGCGCTGCACCGCTGCGGACTCGAGGTAGGCCTTGGCGGGAATGCAGCCGCGATTGAGGCAGGTGCCGCCCATGGCGTCCTTCTCGACCACGGCCACGTTGAGCCCTGCCGAGGTGGCGTACAGCGCAGCCCCGTAGCCACCCGGGCCACCACCGATCACCACGAGGTCGAACTGGTCTGCCATGTCAGCTGTCTCCACTTCCTTCGTCCTACGGGGCCAAACGGTATCGCTTCGGGGTGGCGACGCGGCTGCGACTTCCGCTCACCGCAGGGTCCAGCGGACGGTCTCCTCGGCACGCTGGAACACGAGCAGTCGATTGCCGTCCGGCATGCCCGCCGTGCCGAAACGCAGGGTGCACGTCACCGGCGCGGTGGTGAACCCGGTGCACCCGTCGACGCCTCCGCCCGTGGGGCTGACGGTCTTCTCCGGGCCCACCAGGGTGAATCCCTTCAACCCCAGCGGGTCGTCGACACCGGACAGTGTGACGGTGACCACCACCACGTCGGCAGCGACCTCGGCGCGCTCGACCGCCACCGTCGCGTCGCCGGCCACGCCCGACTGACCGACGGACAGCACGGTGCCGGTCTCCTGGCCCTTCAGCCGCAGCAACTGCAACGTGCCGGCCACCAGGATGGCGAGTCCGCACGTGACGGCAAGGAGGAGAAGAGTGCGAGTCCGCATGGCCGCCCTCAGGCTACGGGCGATACCGTCGCCCCTGTGCGTCGTGTGATCATGCTGCTCGTGGTGATGGCGGTGGGCCTGCCCGCCACCGCCCTCGTGGCGTCGTGCGGCAAGGATCCGGTGGTCGACGCCGCTGCGCTCCAGTTCGAGGCACCGCTCGTGAGCGGAGGTCGGCTCGATTTCCGCACGCTGTCGGGCAACGCCGTCGCCCTGTGGTTCTGGGCACCCGGTTGAGGCACGTGCCAGCACGAAGCCCCCTCGGTCGAGGCGGCGAGCAGGAAGTGGGCCGGCAAGGCCAAGTTCTTCGGCGTTGCGTGGTACGGCGACGAAGCGTCGTTCAACGGGTTCGTGGAACGCTACGGCCTCACCTTCCCGCAGGTCGATGACAACCCCGGTGCGGTGTTCGAACGGTTCGGTGTGCCGTCACAACCCGCCCTCGTGGTGATCAGCCCCGACGGCAGCGTGCAACGGTTCCTCGGCAAGGTCGACAGCGCCACACTCGACGGCGTGCTCGCCGACGTCACCGCGTAGCATCGTCGCCATGGGTCTTCGTGATCTCGCCAAGCGACTCACCACTCCGGTGGAGGAACTCGAACAGGAGCGTCTGCACGACCGACTCGCGCACCTTCACCTCACGCCGATCGGTGAACTGCCGCCGCGCGTGCGGGTGAAAGTCGGCGGCGAGGTCGTGCGCACCCGACTCACGCCCTACTCGGGCGTGCAGACCTTCGAGATCACCGTCTCCGACGGCACCGGCAAGGTGGTGGCCATGTTCACCGGGCGCCGCCACATGGCCGGACTCGAACACAACCGCGCTGTCGTGCTCGAGGGCGTGGCGCGGCCCGAGAAGGGCCGTCTCGTGATGCTGAACCCCACCTACACGCTGCTCGCGAACTGACCGTCGGCCGGCGGGGTCAGCCCACCAACAGGGCGCGCACGGCCTCTTCGCTCTCGTCGGTGACCAGCACCACCACTTCATCACCCAGTCGGAGGATGGTCTCGCCTCGCGGCACCACCACCGTCTCGTCGCGCAGGATCGCCACCACGGTGGCGTCGCGCGGAAAGCCGATCTCGGCGATCTCGCGATCGAGCGACGGTGAGGTGTCGGCAAGGGTCACCTCGGCCAACTTCGCACGACCACCCTCGAACGACAGCAGGCGTACGAAGGAGCCGACGCTGACGGCTTCCTGCACGAGACCCGTGATGAGGTGGGGCGTGCTGACCGCCACGTCGACGCCCCAGGTCTCGTTGAACATCCACTCGTTCTTCGGGTTGTTCACGCGGGCCACCACCCGCGGCACACCGAACTCCTGGCGCGCCAGCAGCGAGACGACGAGATTGTCCTCGTCGTCACCCGTGACGGCCGCCACCACGTCGGCTCGCTCGAGTCCGGCTGCACGGAGCAGGTCGGTGTCGCAGGCATCACCGCGTACCCAGTTGATTCCCTCGATCACACCGGCATGGCGTGACACCACGTCGGCGTCGTTGTCGATGACCACCACGTGATGGCCCGACCCCAACAGTTGTTCGGCAATGAAGCGGCCCACGCTGCCGCCGCCGGCGATGACGATGTTCATGAGTGGCTCCTGACCTCAGTGCCCATGGCCCGACGGGGGCGCGACGACGAGTTGGTCGAGATGGCCGAGCGCATCGTGCGCCACGGCGAAGTAGAGCAGGTCACCCTCCTGCACCACGAGGTCGTTCGTCGGGAGCATCGCCGCGCCGAGTCGGCTGACCGCCATCACGCGCACTCCCTCCGATTCGAGGTCGAACACGCGGTGGCCCACCCAACCCTGGCCGGGCTCACGCTCGACCAGCGACACCTTCGCGCTGGGGTCGACCCACTCGACCGCACCGACCTCGGGCAGCAAGCGGCGCAGCACTCGTTCGGTGGTCCAGAGCGCCGGCGCCACGGTGGCGATGCCGAGCCGCTGATAGATGGCGGCACGACGGGGGTCGTAGATGCGGGCCACGACACGCTCGATGCCGAACGTCTCGCGGGCGACACGGGCCACGAGGATGTTCGAGTTGTCGCCGTTCGTGACGGCGGCAACCGCCTCGGCCCGTTCGATGCCGGCCTGCACCAGCAGGTCGCGGTCGAAACCGATGCCGGCGATGGTCTCACCGGGGAAGTCGGCGCCGAGTCGTTCGAATGCCTGACGACGGCGGTCGATCACCGCCACGGTGTGGCCATCGGCCACCAGACTGCGTGCGAGGGACGAGCCCACACGGCCGCACCCCACGATCACCACGTGCACGTTGTCTCCTCTCGCGATTACCGGTGCCGACTGTAACGGGGCATAGGCTCCCCAGCACTATGTTGCAATCCCTCAAGCGGCTGATCATCGGTCGGCCCATCGCAACGATCGACGAGGGCCACCAGCGGCTCAGCAAGAAGATCGCGCTGCCGGTGTTCGCCAGCGACGCCATCTCCTCCACCGCCTACGCCACCGATGAGATCC
>CAZQPJ010000293.1:0-3410 GCA_964595105.1 uncultured Bifidobacterium sp. | reverse complement strand
GCTCGCTGCCCACGGGCATCCTCGGTACACGAAGGACTTGGACGCCTGGGTGTGGACCGATCCCTCGAACGCGCGACGCGTCGTTGCGGCGTTGGAAGAGTTCGAGGAACCCGACGTCGTTGTGCAACTCGGACGCGAACCGCAACGGATCGACATCCTCACCTTCGCCACCGGGCTGGGCTTCGAAGATGCGTATGAGCACCGAGTCGTGGTCGATGTGGGCGGGCTGCGGGTTCCGTTCATCTCGGTCGACGACCTCCGCACGAACAAACTCGCGACGGAACGGCTTCGCGACCGGGCTGACGCCGCCGACCTCCCGTCAGCCGAGGGCGACGGTTTCTAACGACAGTGAGCAGACGAACGTCTACCGGTACGACCTAGCTGACTGAGCACGACGTCTCCGTCCCTGACCGCTCAGAGCAGCAGGTGGAGGTGGCGCCGGTTGGGCGCCGAAGTCGCCACCACGACAAGCCTGCAGCGATGTCGGTGAACTGGGCAGGTGAAAGCGACCGTTCTCGGTCGTTCCGACCTGCCCAGTTCGGGCGCTGCTGGCGGCGGCCGCGTGCGCTCATCGTCAGCGCGACTCCGACAACGAGCAGCATGGCCATGACACCGGACCCCGGCATCGCGGGCCGAAATGCTGCGTCTGTGTCACCGCACGGACGGCTGATGGATGGCGCGTGGGCGTTCACGTGCACGGGGTGGGCGTGCCACGGCGTCCGGCCGGATGCGGTCCTCAGCGGAGTGCGCGCACCACGCCGGCGATGACCGTGTGGATCATCGTCTCGGTGGTGCTGTGGTGCAGCCCCGGCTCGGAGGGAACGGTGGCCGCCGTGAGGATGGTCGAGAGGCCGTGCACGGCCGACCATGCGATGAGCGTTGCTTCGTCACGACCGACCCGTGGCATGGCTCCGGTTGCAGCCATTTCATCGAGGACGTCGACCAGTACTCCCCAGGAACTGGGGTCCTCGATCGAGGGAGGGGGAACGGGACAGGGGGTGAACGCCAACTCGAAGAGGCGTGGACGCTGAACTGCGAACCGAACGTAGGCGCCACCGATGGCTTCGAGGCGGCGCACCGATCGACCGGCCTTCGGTCCGGTGGCTGCAACGGCATCTCGTGCCGCCACCATCGCCAGCGCGAGTTGTCGGCGAGCCTCCACCGCCATTGCTGCCACCAGATGGTCGCGGCTGGGGAAATGCCGATACGTGGCCGAGGGCGAGACGCCGATGGTTCGGGCGAGTTCGCGAAGTGTCACGGCGGCAACACCATCGGCCTCGACCACCCGCAATGCAGACTCGACGAGCGCTGTCTCGAGATCGCCGTGGTGATACGTCGCCTTGGCCATGCCTCGAGTCTTGCACACAATGTTGACAGTGTTCACATAATTCCCTAATGTGAGCGATGTTCACATCAGAGAGGGTTTCGACCGTGGCAACAATCAACAAAGGGCGCGTCGTCGCCGACTCCGGCGTCGACGGCAAGGTGCTGTTCCTCATCGGCATGCGCATCAATCGTCTCTGGCAGGTGTGGCGGTGGTTCCCCGTGTTCACCGCCATGCCGAGGATGCTCATCGAGCTCGCCAAGAACCCCGACCTCGGCCTGGTGGGCGCGCCACGCACGTTCCGCTCCGGCCGGGTGATTCTGGTGTGGCAGTACTGGGAGTCGTTCGACAAGCTCACCGCGTACGCCAAGGCGGCCGATCGGGTGCACCTGCCGGCGTGGAGGGCGTTCAACAAGCGAGTGCGCGACAACGGGTCGGTGGGAATCTTCCACGAGACGTTCATGCTGAGCGATGCAACCAGCGAGTCGTTCTACGGCAACATGCCCACGTTCGGTCTCGGCGCGGTCACCGGTGTGGTGCCGGCTGGACGCCGTGGGCAGACGGCGCGGGCTCGGCTGACCGGCGACACCGGCGAGTCGCCGGCCGTGGAGCCCTACTGACCCCCTGATCGGGCCTAACGGTGGACGAAGGTGCCGCCGTAGCCCTCGAACCGGTCGCGGTCGAGTTGCCAGAGCTGTGTCGCTGCCTCCATGCCACCGGCAGCTGCGTTGCCATGAAGATTCGCCCAGCCCAGTAGTGCCCGTGCTTGCTCGGGCAGTGCACGGGCCACGTCCTCGGGAACCGAATGCACCACGGCTTCCTCCGGCGTGAGCCACCCGAGCAGGTAGCCGATGTAGAGCGCCTTGCGGACCCGACCCTTGCTGGTGTTGGCGCCGCCGCCATGGGCGAGTGACCCGAGGTACACGAGCGCGTCACCGCGTTCCATCTCCACCGGGTGCGCCACCGAAACGTCGATGGGTGCGTCGTAGCCACCGGTGTGGCTGCGAGGCACCACCATGGTGGCACCCACCTCGGCGTCATAGTCGCCCAAGGCGACCAGCGCCGACACCTGGAGGTCGATGCCAAGGCGCGCCGCGTAGGTCCAGTTCACGTCATCCCGATGCAGCGGCTGTGCCGTGTTGCCGGGGCGGATGTAGATGGTCTCGGCCTGGCTCATCCAGTAATGGCCGCAGTGCGCCAGCAGCACGGCGTCGGCCACCGACAGCAGTGTGGGGTTCACCAGTACCGAGTTCACGAACGTCGGACTCTTGGCCGCCAGACCCTGAACCCGCACCGTGTGCTTGCCGTAGAAGGAATCGTCGTCGCGAAACCCCGGGGCCCGACGATCGACGTGCGGCTCGAGTTCATCATGCAGCCGTGCGGCCACGTCGGCCGACAGGAGACCCTGCACCACCACGCCGCCGTCGCGACGGAGGTCGAGCATGATGCCGTCGATGTCGTGCGGGGCCCGCCGAGAGAGAGTTGGTGGCGCGTCGGCGGGCACCAGAGCACCCTAACGGCGGTTGGCTCGTCAGAGAGCAGCGACCCGATGATTGACTGAGTGCATGTCCGATCGTCTCGTCATCCGTCACTGGGTCGCCACCACACCCGACGTCGTATGGCACGCCTACACCACCCCCGAGGTGTTCCACCGCTTCTTCTCGCCCGAAGGACTGCACATCCCGCTCGAGTCGGTGGTGATCGAGCCGTGGGCCGGCGGCAGGTTCGAGTGCACCATGGTGTTCGACGACACCGGTGTCGAGAGCCCCAACATCGGCACGCTGAGTGTGGTGGAGCCGCCGCACACACTGGTGGGCGAGGAGCCGTCGATCGGATTTCGATCGACGCAGACCTTCACGCCGGAGGACGGCGGCACGCTCATCACCGTGGTGCAGGAGGGCCTGCCAAGCGACCTCATTCGCAACCCCGAGGTGGTGGGCGCGTTCCGCTCGAGTTACCGAAAACTGGGCCGCGTGCTCGACATCGATACACAGGAACGGCCGTGCGGAGTGGAGCCTGGCGAATGAACCGGCCGCGGCCCACACCGCCCGGCCCAGGCCAGGAGAGCGTGTGGGACTATCCGCGC
>CAZQPJ010000292.1:0-3418 GCA_964595105.1 uncultured Bifidobacterium sp. | reverse complement strand
ACGAGGTGAAGCTCATCGTCGACCTCATGTACGAAGAGGGCATCGCCGGCATGCGGTACAGCATCAGCGACACCGCCGAGTACGGCGACCTCACCCGTGGCCCGCGCGTGGTCACCCCGCGCACCAAGGCCGAGATGAAGAAGATCCTCAAGGAGATCCAGACCGGCAAGTTCGCCAAGGAATGGATCGCCGAGAGCGAGGGCGGCCGGGCCAACATGAAGGCCCTGCAGGAGGCCGGCAAGACCCACCAGATCGAGCAGGTCGGCGCCACGCTGCGCTCGATGATGCCGTTCCTCGGTGCCGGCAAGCAGAAGGTGGCCGACGTCAGCGGAGGCTGACGCCACACCGTTCGTCCCCGACGATTGAGCCGAACTACCCCCTGACAACCTCGGTTGGCGGGGGGTAGTTTCGCGTTCATGGTCGACGGGGGTCAGACCCGGGAGTACTTCGGCGCGCTCGACGGCCTTCGCGCGCTCGCGGTGGCGGCCGTGCTGGTGTTCCACGCCGACCTCGGGGTGGTCACCGGCGGGTTCCTCGGCGTGTCGGTGTTCTTCACGCTGTCGGGCTTCCTCATCACCAACCTGCTGATGCTCGAGTACGTGCGCAATCGCCGCATCGACCTTCGGCGGTTCTACGAACGACGGGTGCGGCGCCTCATGCCGGCGGCGCATCTGTGCATCATCGGCGTGCTGGCGGTGGCGGTGTGGTGGGGTGCCGCACAGCGGCGCGACCTGCCCGGCGACGCGATCTCCGCCGTGGCCAACGTGGCCAACTGGCGGTTCGCTTTCGCATCGCACACCTATCAGGACCTGTTCGTGGGGCTGCCGAGTCCGCTCGCTCACTTCTGGTCGTTGGCCATCGAGGAGCAGTGCTATCTGGTGCTGCCGGTGGTTGCGGCATGGGCAGTGCGTCGCGGTGGATTCCGCCCGTTGGGTGTGGCGCTCAGTGGTCTCCTGGCGTTGTCGATCACCGCCACCCTGTTCACCTCCGACACGAATCTCGTCTACAACGGCACTCACACGCGGGCGGCGGAACTGCTCATCGGCGGTCTCACCGCGGTGCTGGTGCGCCATCGCTGGCCCTCGGGTCGGTGGGCGGCCCGCATGGCGTCGGGCGGTCTCGTGGCGCTGGGCGTGCTGGTGCTCGTCGGTCACCTCGGCCAGGCGTGGATCTATCGCGGCGGACTGGTGCTGGTGGGGTTGGTCTCCGCCGTCACAGTGGCCGGACTGCTGGCCGACCACCGCCTCAGCCGCGTGTTGGCCAGCCGACCCTTCACGGCCGTGGGTCGCCGCAGTTACGGCATTTACCTGTTCCACTGGCCACTGTTCCTGTTGCTCACCCCGGAGCGTCTCGGCTTCGGTGGCTTCCGTCTGCTGGGGGTGCGTCTGGCGGCCACGGCGGTGGTGACGGTGGTGTCGTACGCGCTGCTCGAGCAGCCCATCCGCCGTCGCCGGGTGCTGGTGCAACGCCGGACGCTGGGTGTCGTGTCCGGCGTGGTGGCCGTCGGTCTCGTGGTGGCGGCAGCGACCGCCGTGCCCGGTGCCGGCTTCACCCGCACCGAGCAGTTGCTGGCGCTCGGCGATGGGGCCGCCCTCGACCTCACGCCGGAGCCGCTCGTGGCCTCCGAGGCTCCCGCTCCGGCGGCAGGCCCGCCCACCGTGCTGGTGCTCGGAAGTGACAACACGTCGGTGGCACCGCTGCGCATCAACGGGTTCTCGGTGGTGGACGGCACGTCACCCGGTTGTCCGGCAGCCGGTGGTGTGGAGATGCGCCTCGCCGACGGATCGTTGGTCGACATCTCGAGGTGCGAGCCATCGACGGTTCGGTGGCCGCGCCTGATGGCCACCGTCGTCCCCGATGTGGTGGTGGTGGCGCTGTCCGACCTCGACAACGCTCTCGTGCGCACGGCGGCCGATTGGGGCATGCCCGGGCCGGGCGACGTGCTCACCACGGCGCGGTTGCTCGATGCCGCCGAGGAGTCGGTGCGCGAGTCGTTGGCCGGGCTCGCGACGTCCGACGTGCCCGTGCTGTACGCCGACCGGGTGAGCACCGCCCGAAGCGGCGAACGACTCATCAGTCGGCTGGCGCTCGAGACGTCGCCCCCGAAGCCGGTCTTCCACGACACCATGGCACTGGTCGATGCCGTTGCGAGAGCGCTCTCGCCCGAGTCGGCCGGTGCGGCCCGGCGCGTGCTGGTGATCGGCGACTCCACCTCGCTCGACATGGCACAGGCGCTCAGCGACGCCGGTGCAGGGCGGGTGGCCGTGCAGTGGGCAGGTGCGAACGGATGCCCGCTCGCGCATGCAGAAGCAACACGGTCGGCCTCGAGCGTGGAGTGGCAGAGCGGGCCCTGCCCCGACTACGCGGTGAAGTTGCCGCCGCTCGTCCGGGAGTTCCGCCCCGACATGCTGTTGGTGGTGCTCGGGCCCACCGAGTTGGAGGAGCACCGCTACGTGGGCGACCCCTCGCCGCACACGGCGGTCGACCTTGCGTTCATCGCCGCGCACGACGCCGCCTTGCGAGACCTCCTCGCAGCAGTGCCGGGTGTGCCCGTGATGGTCACCGATGCGCCAGCGGTGCGCGTGGGAGCCTGGGCCACGCCGGAGATGCTCGACCCGGAGCGTCTCGCTTCGTGGAACCGCCAGGTTGCCCGTTGGGCGCAGGTGTATCCACAGGTGAGCGTGGTGGGCTACGCGGCTCAGTTGGCGGCGTACGAGGCCCAGCACGGTGTGATCCGCACCGATGGCGTGCACCCCGACGTCGAGCCGCTCACCGACCTCGTGCGAGCGTGGCTGGTGCCGTCGCTCGTCGACACCGGGGTGCCGCTGCCCGCTGTCACGTTCCCGGGTCCCACCACCTCGGCCGCGCCGCTGCCGCCGCGGGTGCTGGTGATCGGCGACTCGACGTCATTGGTGGCGGCGCGCGCTCTGGCCGATGGTGCCGACGGGCGAGTGGTGGTGAAGTGGGCCGGGCAGGAGGGGTGTCCGTTCGTGCCGGCGGTGGCGGCACGGCCGGCATCGACATCGCCGTGGCGTCAACTGGAGTGCAGCGACGTCACCTACACGCTCGGCTCGGCCATCGACGATTTCCATCCCGACGTGGTGCTGCTGGTGCTGGGGGCCATGGAACTGATGGAGCAGCAGTACCCCGACGTGGCCACGCCGCAACTGCCCGGTACGTCCACCTACCGCGAGCATCACGACCGGCAACTCGAGTCGGTGATGCAGATCCTCCGTGCGAAGAGGGTGCGGCTCATCGTGGCCGACACGCCGCCGCTGGGTGTGGGGAGTTATTCGACTTTCGAGATGGCCGATCCGCAGCGGGCGAAGGCGTTCAACGACATGGTGGCGGCGTGGGACCGTGCCGCGGACGACGTGAGCGTGCTCCGGTACGGAGAGTCGATCACGTCGTACGAGAG
>CAZQPJ010000291.1:0-3423 GCA_964595105.1 uncultured Bifidobacterium sp. | reverse complement strand
AGCCCAACTGGCCGAGCGACCCGGGTTACTGACCCCACCCTGGGCAAGCCGCCCCCTGCCCCGCCCCGCCCTGCCCCGCCCCGCCCTGCCCGTCCACCAAAATGAATGCCGTGGTGCCGGCAACCGGAACCACAGCATTCAGAATCGCACTAGGGTGCGAACCATGCCGGTGGAGGAGCGCGATGGGTATCGCCTGTGGGAGGGCGGACCCGTGCCGAAGGGCTTCGACGGCATCACCCTCGGTCGTCTGGTGATCGTTCGACGGGGTCATGCCACTCCGGGACTGCTGCGTCACGAGATGGTGCACGTGCGGCAGTGGCGGCGGTACGGCGTGCTCGGCTTCCCTGTGCGTTACGCAGGCCATTACCTGCTGTGGCGACTCCGCCGGAAGGGCCACCGTGGGGCGTACCTGCGAATTCCGATGGAGATCGAAGCGTCGTGGGTGGCCCGTCGGTCGATGTCGACCGCCGTCGGCGCTGACGCAGAGAATCCCGTCATCCGCTGACCGAACCCGGGTTGCGGCGCGACACCGTGCCGGTATGGTCGCCAACGGCTTCCCCTGAACATGTTCGGCTGCGACCCGCGCCGGTCGCCCACACACAGGGGTTGAAATGTCGCAGGTTCCCTCTCGTCCGGAGCCATCCGAGTCGTTGGTGCGCCGCATCGTCGAATGGTTCCACTGGGTCGGGTGGCCGCGTGTGGCCGCCACGTCATTGGCCGTGCTTGCGGTGCTCGCCACCGGCTATTGGCTCGTGAAGCCGCCGCCCGCCACCACCGAGTCGACCATGCCGTTTGCTGCTCGTCCATCCACCACCGCCGCACCGGACAGCGCCTCGCCGGATGACCCCGAGGCCGCCGCCGATGCCGCCGATGCAGCCGACAGGGGTGCAGCCGACGAGTCGGGGCGGGCTGGCGACACCGACGTAGGCACCTCCGACACGTTGGTGGTGCATGTCGCAGGTGCCGTCGACCGCAGCGGCGTGTACTCGCTGCCGGCACATTCACGAGTGGTCGATGCGATCGACGCAGCGGGCGGCCTGTCGGCGGATGCGCAGCCCGACGCCATCAATCTGGCCGCGCTCATCACCGACGGGCAACGGATCTACGTGCCCGCAATCGGTGAGGCGGTGGTGGCAGTGGGCACCGGGGGAGGCGACCCGGTGGCAGCAGGGCCGATCGACCTGAACGAGGCGACGGAGGAGCAACTCGACGAACTCCCGGGCGTGGGTCCGGCAACGGCTGCGGCCATCGTTGCCTACCGCGAGGAGCATGGCCCTTTCGGCTCCATCGACGACCTCGGCCGCGTGCCGGGCATCGGGCCGGCGAAACTCGACGCCGTCCGTGACCTGGTGATGGTGTGAGGACTAGAGCAGTGCCCGGCCGAGCACCAGATCGGCGGCCACCAGCGCCAGCACAGCGCCGAGGGCCGTGGCACCGGCCAACCATGCGTACTCACGCCAGAAGTCGCCCCACGTCGCCACTGGCGTGCGGGTGGCTCGCCGAGCGGCCACCGTCGAGATGGCCAGCCACCAGATCGCCCCACCGACCAACGCGAGGCCGTACACGGTACGTCCGTTGGCAAGCGGCACTCCTGCCACCAGCAACGACGGTGCCGCCATCACTGCGAGAAGGAAGGCCAGAACCCCTCGGATGGTGCTCCCCGTGCCCTGCACCAGCAGCGCCGCCACCGCACCGAGGCCGGCCGGTGGCACGAGCCCGAGCCACGGGCCACGCTGCCGGATTCGGCCGCGGTAGTGGCGCGGCCCCTGCGGCACGGCATCGAGCGGGGCGGCCGTGTTCATGAGGCGAGCGTACGGGCCGCGAAGTGCTGCGGTGTGGCACCACCTGCACGATCACGAGGTGGCGCTGCTCGCGGCGTCGGTGTCGGCTGCTGTGGCCGCCGGCCGGCCCGGGGTGCTCCTCGGTGTCGGGGCGGGTTGCTGGGCGCTGGTGCGTCGGCGAGCCTGGTTCGCGGTGCTGTGTGCGGGCCTGCTGGCGGCCGCCATCGTGCTCTCGCATCGAGCCATTCTCGAGCTGCAGCCGCGGCAACTCGGCGCCTTCGACGGCTGGGCCGAAATTGCCGCGGATCCCGCCCCGGTGGGGCGAGGAGTGCGACTCACGCTCGAGGTCGAGGGCGAGCGGTTCGACGCATGGGTGTACGGGCGTGAGCGAGCGGATGCCGCGGTGCGTGCGGCCGGCGAGCGAGTGCGGGTGATCGGCGAACGTGTCGCTCTCGAGCGGCCCGATCGGAGGGCGGCGGTTCGCCACGTGGTGGGAAGGTTCCGGTTGGAATACTTGGGCGACGTCTCGTCGGGAAACGGCGTGAGCCGACTCTCGAACCGGGTGCGCCGAGCACTCCGTACCTCGGCCCTCCGATCGATGGTGCCCGATGAGGCGGCCCTGTTCACTGGGCTCGTCATCGGTGATGATGCCGCCCAGCCGCGCTGGATGATCGACGAGTTCCGTGCCGCAGGCCTCTCGCACCTCACTGCCGTCTCAGGTCAGAACGTCGCCTATGTCCTGCTGGCTGCAACACCGCTGCTGCGTCGTCTGCGCCCCGGGTGGCGGTGGGCGGCCACCATCGCGCTGATCGCGTGGTTCATGGCGCTCACCCGGTTCGAGCCGTCGGTGGTGCGAGCCGGCGTGATGGCCGGGCTTGCCGCCACTGCGTTCGCCATCGGTGGGCGTGCGTCGCCTTTGCGGCTCGTGGCATGGGCGGTGACGGTGGTGGTGCTGGCCGACCCGCTCATCGTGTGGTCGGTGGGTTTCTGGCTGTCGGTCGGGGCAACCGTGGGAGTCAGTGTGCTGGGGCCGCGCCTGGCATCGGCGTTTCCCGGGCCATCGTGGTTCCGCTCGGGGGCCGGTGTGGTGCTGGGCGCTCAACTCGGCGTGGCACTGCCGAGCATTCTCGTGTTCCGCCGTCTGCCGCTGATGTCGCTGTTGGCCAACCCCATGGCGGTGCCGGTGGCCGGCGTGGTGATGTTGGTGGGGCTTCCGTCAGGGTTGGTGGCCGCAGGTCTTCCGGGTGCGATGTGTCGGGTAATGATGGCTCCCTCGGTGCTGTGCACCCGGTGGGTGGCGTTGGTGGCGAGAGTCGCGGCGAGGCTCGAGCCGCCGGCGCAATGGGTGTGGGTCGGTTGGGCGCTGGTGGTGGCGGCGGTTGTGGTGCTGGTGGTGCGTGGCACGCGCGCGTCGCATCGCCATGTGCCAATCTGAACCGGTCATGTCCGTGCACCTCATCACCGGCGACGACGAGTCGCTCGTCCTCGATGCCATCTCGCAGTTGATCGACCAACTGGTGGGTTCCGGCGACCGCGGGTTGATGCTCGACGATTTCGACGGCACCGACTACGACCTTGCTGCGGTCATCGACTCGGCGCAGACGCCGCCGTTCCTCACCGACCGCCGGGTGGTGGTGGCACG
>CAZQPJ010000290.1:0-3453 GCA_964595105.1 uncultured Bifidobacterium sp. | reverse complement strand
CGACATCGTGGTCGGCAAGGGGCCTGCTGCATCGAGCATCCGCCTGTCGCTGCCCCGCTTCACGTTGGTTGGTGCCACCACCCGCACGGGCATGATCACCGGTCCGCTGCGCGACCGATTCGGCTTGGTGGCGCGGCTCGACTACTACGCCGACGACGAACTCGAGGCCATCGTCCGTCGCGCTGCTGGCATCCTCAGGGTGCAGGTTGCACCGGAGGGAGCGTGGGAGATCGCCCGCCGGTCGCGGGGGACGCCGCGCATCGCCAACCGTTTGTTGCGGCGAGTGCGTGACTTCGCTGAGGTGCGCGGCGACGGCACGGTCACCGAGGCCACGGCGCGCGAAGGGCTGAAGGTGTTCGGCGTCGACGAGCGTGGGCTCGACAAGGTCGACCGGGCGATTCTCGGTGCCATCTGCCGTCAGTTCCACGGCGGGCCGGTGGGTCTCAGCACACTGGCCATCAGTGTCGGCGAGCAACCCGAGACCGTGGAAGACATGTACGAACCCTTCCTCATCCAGCAGGGCATGATCGCCCGCACGCCGCGTGGCCGGGTGGCCATGCCGGCGGCCTACGAGCACCTCGGTCTGCCGGCGCCCTCACCCGACAGGGCCACCACGCTGTTCGACTGAGCCGAGCGTCAGGCGGGCAGGTACAGGCCCAGGAACGCCATCGTCTTGGCCCAGGCCGCTTTGGCTGCCGCCTCGTTCCAGAACATCTCGCTCTCGTGGTTGTCGAAGGCGTGCCCGGCGTTCTCGACGTTGAGGACGAAGCCCTCACGTCCGGCGATGGCCGCACCGACAGCGTCGACACCCTCGTTCGGGATGTAGGCGTCGGCGTTGCCGAAGTGGAACAGGGTGGGGCACTGCACCTGCGGCATCATTCCCAGCATCGACGGGACACCCGAGCCGTAGTAGCTGACGCACACCGAGGGATCGGCTGCCGCAGCCACGGCCCATGCAAGGGTGCCACCGAGGCAGAACCCCATCACTGCGGGCGGGTGGGTCACCAACGTGCCGAGGTGGGCCAACGCCTCGCTGCAGTCGGCCACCGCCTGCGGGAAGTCGAGCTGCCCGACGGCCGCCATGCTGGCCTGGAGACCCGCCTGATCGTGGGTCGATGCCCAGTTGGGGGCGAAACGCCAGAACACGTCGGGGGCACCAACCAGGTAGCCAGCATCGGCGAGCCGTTCGCAGACGGCGCGGATGTAGGGTCCGACGCCGAAGATCTCCTGGATCACGAGCACGGCTGCCGTCGGGGTGCCGCTGGGTTCCCAGATGTGCAGGTCCATGGCTCCATCGGAGCCGATCGACACGTGGTCGGTGCGGGTGGTGATCATGGTTCTTCATGGTGTCACATAGGCATCCGGCACCCGCGGCGCGTAGCCTTGCCAGTGCATGAGCGATGCCGCCAACGACGACCTGCGCGACGAACTTCCCGCCGACCTCAATGCGGTGGAGCACACCGGACCGTACGAGTTCCCCGACAACAGCCGTCGGCGACGTCCGGCGGTGCTGTACGGCGTGTTCGCGCTCGTGTGTCTGGCAGCGTGGCTGTGGTCGAGCGACTCTTCGTTCGTGAATCGCGGCTTCCTGTGGTCGGCGGTGTTGCTCGGCGCGGTGGCACTGTTCTCGTTCACCTCGGGTTGGCGCATGCAGGTCGATGAACAGCAGGCGCTGGTCGCGGCGCAGGGCGCGGTCGGCTTCCCGGTCGGACATGCGTCGGCCCAGCAGGTGTGGCGTGGCCTGCGCAGCCGCCCCACGTGGCGCGTGCTCGTGTACTCGTCGGAGGAACCTCCACGGCGACGCGGCCTCGTGCTCGTCGATGCAGTCGATGGAACGGTGAAGGAACACCTCGTGCAGGACAACCCTGTCGAGGACTGGGACGTCTGACGTCGTGGTGCTCCTCGTCGGGGGCGCGACGGGTAGGGTTGGCGGCGATGTTCGACGGCAAGTTCCGCGCCCCGGTCGACAAGGCCGTCAAGCCCCTCGGTGATTCGCTGAGGCGCACTCGGCTCACCCCCGACCACCTCACGGTGATCGGTCTCGTCATCGCGGTGGCCGCCGCAGTCGCGGTGGGCCTCGGCTGGCTGCGAGTCGGGTTGCTGCTGGTGGTGCTGGCGGCGTTGCCCGATCTGCTCGACGGTGCGCTGGCGAAGGCATCGAACTCCTCGAGCCAGCGGGGCGCGTTCTTCGACTCCACCATCGACCGCTTCGCCGACGCGCTGTTGTTCGGTGGCGTGGCATGGCACCTCGCGTCCACCTCCAGCGCGCACATGGCACTGCTGCCGTTCGCGGTCATGGCGCTCAGTTCGGTCATCAGTTACATGCGCGCCAAGGCCGAGTCGTTGGGGCTCGATGCCAAGGGCGGACTCATGGAGCGCGCCGAGCGCATCATCGCGCTGTGCCTCGGTCTGCTGTTCCCGGTGCTGTTGATCCCCATCCTGTGGTTGATGCTGGCGCTCACTGCGGTCACGGCGGCGCAGCGTTTCGCCAAGGTGTGGAAGCAGGCGGCGGTGGCACCGGTCACGGCGGCTCGCATCGAGATGCGGCGCAGTCGTCGGCAGACCCGCCGCGTGGTGCGCACCGACCGTCGCACCATGCGCATCGCGCGCCCCCAGCGCCCGATGCAACGTGACTGAGTCCACGCCCCGACGCCGGGCCTCCGATGCGGCCACGGTGGGCGCGTATCGGGCCGGCTCGCTGGCGGCGAGGCTGATGCCGGGCCCTCTCGCTTCGGTGGCGGCCACCTCGCTTGGCTTCACGGCCAGTTTCGCCAGTCCTGCCAAGCGTCAGATGATCGAACGGCATCTTCGTCGCGTCGACCCTTCCCTGCGCGGTGCGTCGCTGCAGTTGGCGGCGCAGCAGGCGTTCGACAGCTATGCCCGCTACTACGTCGAGAGCTTCCGTCTCCCGAGCCTCAGCAAACGAACGGTGGCGCGCTCGTTCTCGGTCGACGGATTCGACCACATCCCGGCAGCGCTGGAGCAGGGCAACGGGTGCATCTTCGCCCTGCCGCACCTCGGCGGGTGGGAGTGGGCAGGTCGATGGATGACCGACAAGGGGTACAAGCTCACCGTGGTGGTGGAGGCGCTCGAGCCGCCGGAGTTGTTCGAGTGGTTCGCCGATCTGCGCAAGGAACTCGGTATGACGGTGGTTCCCACCGGACCGAATGCGGGTGCCGAGGTGATGAAGGCGTTGCGGGCGAACGAGATCGTCTGCCTGCTCTGCGACCGCGACATCGACCGCAATGGCGTGGAGGTCGAGTTCTTCGGTGAACGGACGACGCTGCCAGCGGGACCGGCGATGCTGGGTCTTCGTGTGGGTGCACCCGTGCTGCCCGTTGGCGTGTACTTCACTCCGGCCTACAACGGTCATCACGCCGTGGTGCGACCGCCACTGTCGATGGAGCGGCAGGGTGGGTTGCGTGACGACGTGGCCCGCATCACCCAGAACCT
>CAZQPJ010000289.1:0-3459 GCA_964595105.1 uncultured Bifidobacterium sp. | reverse complement strand
GGCTTCCACACCATCGGCAAGACCGACTACAAGTGGCGCTACTACGTCATCATGGTCTTCTGCGGTCTGTTCGTGTGGATCTCGGTGGCGCTGCGCGACGGTCGTCTGGGCCGTGCGTGGATGGCCATCCGTGAGGACGAACTGGCGGCCAGCCTCATGGGCGTGCCGCTGCGTCGCACGAAGCTGTGGTCGTACGCAGTCGGCGCCGTCGCCGGTGGTGTGGGTGGTGCGTTCTACGCCACCATCGTGGGCACGGTGAACGTCGACACGTTCACCTTCCAGTTCTCGATCATCATCCTCTGTTCGGTCATCCTCGGCGGCATGGGCAACGTGTGGGGCGCCATCGTCGGTGCCGCCATCATCACGTGGCTCTCCGACAACGGCCTCAAGTGGGGCGGCCTGCGGTTGGGTCAGTTGTTCGGCAACGACAAGGGCTGGAACCTGGTGCAGTACCAGTTCGCGTTCTTCGGCATCATCCTCGTGCTGATGATGCTGTTCCGTCCGGAGGGCATCATCCCTGCGGCACGGTCGAAGCAAGTCAAACAGGCCGAGAAGGCGGCGCAGACCGAGGGAGCCACGGCATGAGCAACGTGTTGGAAGCAACAGGGGTCACCGTGCAGTTCGGTGGTCTCACCGCCTGCAATGCGATCGACTTCGTCATCCCGAAGGAATCGATCGTGGCGCTCATCGGCCCGAACGGTGCGGGCAAGACGACGTTCTTCAACGTGCTCACCGGGCTGTACCAGCCCACCTTCGGCACCGTCGAGTTCGATGGTCAGTCGGTGGTGGGCATGCAGCCGCACCTCATCGCCGCTCGCGGTATGGCTCGCACGTTCCAGAACATCCGTCTCTTCGGCGCGATGACCGCCGCGGAGAACGTGATGGTGGCGATGCACCCGCACCTCAAGTCGGGTGTCGCGGGCACGGTGTTCCGCTCGCGCAAGCAACGTGCCGAGGAGCGCGAGGCGAAGCAGACGGCGAAGGAACTGCTCGACTACGTGGGCATCGGCGGCACCGATGAGGAGTTCGCCAAGAACCTCCCCTACGGCGACCAGCGCCGTCTGGAAGTGGCCAGGGCGCTCGCCCTGAAGCCCAAGCTGCTGCTGCTCGACGAGCCGACGGCCGGTATGAACCCGCAGGAGTCCGCGGAGTTCACGGCCTTCGTGCACCGCATGCGCGACGAACGGGGTATCACCATCCTGCTCATCGAGCACGACATGAAGGTGGTGATGGGCACGGCCGAGCGCATCACCGTGCTCGAGTACGGCGCCAAGATCGCCGAGGGAACGGGCGCAGAGATCCGAGCCAACCAGCGAGTGATCGAGGCGTATCTGGGCAAGGCAGCAGCAGAGGGGGCGGCATGAGCCGGAACGCAGCACGTGAGGCCGGCGGCGAGCCGCTGCTGTCGGTCGACGACATCCACGTCTACTACGGCAACATCGCTGCGGTGAAGGGCATCTCGCTGAAGGTCTACAAGGGCGAGATCGTCACCCTCATCGGCGGCAACGGTGCCGGCAAGAGCACCACGATGCGCACCATCTCCGGCCTCATCTCGCCGAAGAAGGGCAGCATCACCTTCGAGGGCCAGACCATCAGCGGCATGAAGGGTTTCGAGGTGGCCGCTCGCGGCATCGCCCAGAGCCCCGAGGGTCGTCACATCTTCCCGCGCATGACCGTGGCCGAGAACCTCGACCTCGGCGCCTACATGCGCAAGGACAAGAGCGAGATCGGCACCGACATCGAGCGGATCTTCGACCTGTTTCCGCGGTTGAAGGAACGCATCCACCAGAAGGCCGGCACCCTCTCGGGCGGCGAGCAGCAGATGTTGGCGATGGGCCGTGCCCTCATGGCTCGCCCGCACCTGCTGCTGCTCGACGAACCCTCGATGGGTCTTGCCCCGGTGCTCGTGGAGGTGGTGTTCGAGACCATCCAACGCGTCAACGAGCAGGGCACCACGGTGCTGTTGGTGGAGCAGAACGCGCTGGCGGCCCTCAACATCGGCGACCACGCGTACGTGCTCGAGACCGGTCACATCAGCCTCGACGGCCCGGCCAAGGAACTCGCTCACAACGACGAGGTCCGCAAGGCCTACCTCGGCGAAGGCTGACCCGTGCCCAGCCCGTCGTACGTTGCGTCGGCGGGCAGTCCGCTCACACCCGACCCTGCGCTCATCGCCCGGCTCGCCGGACGTTCGGCGGTGGGCGAGGTGCTGCACGACGTGGTGGTCCCGGTTCGGACTGGCCACGCCTTCGAGGCGCCGGCCGGGTCGGTGGTGCGCTTCACCTCCATGGGCCCGCAGGTGGTCGACCTCAACGTGTGGAGCCGTCACGACCCGCGAGAGCGGTTCTGGGCCAGTCGCACGCGGCAGTTCTACGGCACCCACGTCAGCGTGGGTGCCCGGTTGTGGTCGAACCTGCCGTTCCTGCGGCCGTTGGCATCGTTCGTGGTCGACACCATCCAGTACGGGCGAGACGACGATGATGCCGGCTGCCACGACCTGCTCGGCACTCGTTGCGACCCGTACGTCAACCAGTTGTTGTCGGATTCGGCGTACGACTTCCACTGCCACTCGAACCTCACGCGTGCGGTCACCCCGTTCGGGCTCACCGAGTTCGACGTGCACGACGTGATCAACCTGTTCCAGGTGACCGGGCTGATGCCCGACGACAAGCGTTACTTCATGAAGGAGTGCCCGGCGAAGGCGGGCGATCACGTGGAGCTGCTCGCCGAGACCGATCTGCTGATGGCCGTGTCGTTGTGCCCCGGCGGCGACCTCGCTCTTCCCATCTGGGGCCCGGGCTCAGATGGCGAGCCGAACTGCAACCCGCTGCACGTGCAGGTGTTCCGGCCCGACGCGCCGCTGCTCGAGGGCTGGAGCCCGTCGGTGAAGGCGAAGTATCGAGGCGCTCACGGGACGCGTCATGGCATGGTGCCGCCTCACGGCACACCGCCGCCGCTGAACCAGCGCGTCGCTGTCGCCGACTGAGGACCGCGCCCGCCTCAGGCGCGCTTGGCGATGGTGCTGCCGCCGAAGATCTGCCGCGTCGGCAGGATCTCGATGGCGGTGAGGTCGACGTTCTGGGGGAGGTCGAGTGCGGCGTTCACCACGGCAGCGACGTCGTCGGGCTGCACTGCGTCGAACTCGGCATAGAGCCGCTCGTGCGCTGCCTCGTGGCTGCCGAAGATGCCATCGTAGAGACGGGTCTCCACACGCCCGGGCATCAACACCGTGACGCGTACGTCGGTGCCCAGGAGGTCGCAGCGCAGGCCTTCGGCGAAGGCGTGGAGCGCAGCCTTGGTGGCCGCGTAGACCGCGCTGTTGGGGGTCGGGTGCTTCCCGGCGATGGAGCCGAGGAACACGATGTGGCCATGGTTCCGCTCGATCATGCCGGGCAGCACCAGACGGGTCACGTGGAGGGCGGCGCGCAGGTTCACGTCGACCACGAGGTCGATGATGTC
>CAZQPJ010000288.1:0-3475 GCA_964595105.1 uncultured Bifidobacterium sp. | reverse complement strand
GGCACCGTGATGTTGGCGCCGGTGACGAACAGGCGGGTGCAGTGCCGCACGAGGGCGGTCTTCTCCACCTCGGGTCCCACCATCATCCCCGGCGTGTCGACCAGCGTCACCACGGGAATGTCGAACGCGTCGCACAGTTGCAGGAAGCGGGCTGCCTTGTCGGCGCCGTCGCTGTCGATGGCACCTGCCAGGTGCGACGGATTGTTGGCCACCACGCCCACCGGGCGGCCCTCCACACGCGCCAATGCGGTCACCATGCCCAGCCCGAAGTCGCGCCGCAGTTCCAGCACGCTGCCGGTGTCGAACAGGCCCTGCAGCACCCGATGCACGTCGTATCCGCGCTTTCGGTCGGCGGGAATCACGTGCCGAAGTTCGCGCTGGTCGGCAATCTCCCACTCCGAGGTGCGACCCTGGAAGTAGCCGAGGTACTGCTTGGCCGCCGCCACTGCCGCAGCCTCGTCGGGCACGGCGATGTCGACCACACCGTTCGCTCGCTGCACGCTCATCGGACCGATCGCAGTGGGTTCGAAGACACCCAGCCCGCCGCCCTCGATCATCGCCGGCCCGCCCATGCCGATGTTGCTGTCGGCGGTGGCGATCACCACGTCGCAGCAGCCGAGAATGGCCGCGTTGCCGGCGAAGCAGTAGCCGGCGTTGATGCCCACCAGCGGCACCCTGCCCGAGAGTTCGGCGAAGTACATGAACGCCAGGCAGTCGAGACCGCTCACGCCCATCATGTCGGTGTCGCCGGGTCGGCCCCCGCCGCCCTCGGTGAAGAACACCACCGGCAGGCCGAGGTCTGCCGCAAGCTCGAACAGGCGGTCCTTCTTGCGATGGTTCTGCCCACCCTGGGTGCCCGCCAGCACGGTGTAGTCGTAGCTCATCACCGCCACCGACATGCCGTTCACGGTGCCGATGCCACCCACCATGCCATCGGCAGGGGTCTTGGCGATGAGCTCATCGACCGGCCTGCGGCGTCGCTGCGGTGCGATGACCACCGGTCCGTATTCCACCAGTGAGTCGCGGTCGAGGAGGTCGGCCACGTTCTCGCGGGCAGTGCGGCGGCCCACCGTGCGGCGTCGGGCCACGGCCTCGGGGCGGGCAGGGTCGAGGCCCACCTCGTGGCGGGCCAGCACCTCGGCGAGGTCGGGCCTCACCCGGTCGGGGTCGTCGGCCTCCTGCTGCTGCACCGCCTCGGCCACCACTACGCCCGGTTGCAGCTGTGCCACCGGCGCACCTTCCATCACGGTGGCACCGGTGGCCACCAACACCCGCGTCACGGTGCCGTCAGCACTCGCCTCGATGGGGTGATGCATCTTCATCGACTCGATGAGCATCAGTTGTTGACCTCGACGCACCTGCTGCCCGTCGGCCACCTCGACGGTGACGATGGTGCCCTGCATCGGTGCGACGATGTGAATGAGGTCCCCCACGCCACGAACGGTAGTCGGGCTAGGGTCGCCCACCATGAGCGAGTCGGTGGAGCTGCAGGTGGCGGGCCGCACCGTCACGGTCACCAGCCCCGACAAGGTGTACTTCCGCGGTGGCCCTCACACGAAGCTCGACCTCGTTCGCTACTACCTCGCGGTGGGCGATGCCGTGATGCTGCAGATGCACGACCGGCCGGTGATGCTGCAGCGCTTCCCGAACGGCGCGCATGGTTCGAACTTCTTCCAGAAGCGCATCCCCGATGGCGCCCCCGAATGGCTCACCACCACCACGGTGCGAACCGTCAGCGGCACCGCCTCGCGGGCACTGGTCATCGCTGACCTCGCGCATCTGGTGTGGGCGGTGAACCTCGGGTGTCTCGGCTTCCATTCGTGGCCGGTACGGGCCGCGCACGGCGACGCCTGTGACGAACTGCGCATCGATCTCGACCCGGGGCCGGGCACCACGTTCGCGATGGCGCAGGAGGCCGCCGCCGAGACCCGTCGACTGCTCGACGACCTCGGCGTGACCGGCTTCATCAAGACCTCCGGTAACCGCGGGCTGCACGTGTACGTGCGGCTCGCACCGCTGCAGAACAGCATCGACGTGCGGGCCGCCGCGGTGGCCGTGGCCCGAGAGCTCGAGCGACGCCGGCCCGATCTCATCACCGCCTCGTGGTGGAAGGAGGAGCGCGGCGCTCGCATCTTCATCGACTTCAACCAGAACGCACCGCACAAGACCGTGTTCGCTCCGTGGTCGGTGCGGGCACTCGATCACGCGCCGGTGAGTTTCCCGTTCCCGTGGGAGTTGCTGCCCTCCATTCGTCCGCACGATATGACCATTGCCACCGTGCCGGCGTGGGTGGCGGAGCACGGCGACCCGTGGGCCACCATCGACCACGCGCCGCAGCCGTTGGCGCCGTTCATCGAACTTGTCGAGCGCGACCGCGCAGCGGGTCTGCCCGATGCACCGTGGCCACCCGAATACCCGAAGATGGAGGGTGAACCGACCCGCGTGCAGCCGAGCCGCGCCCGGCGCCCCTCACCCGACTGAGCCGTCAGATTCCCAGTTCGGCGGCGCGGTCGAGCACACGCTGGCGTTCGGCGCCGATGGTGGTGCTGTCGCCATGGCCGGTGTGCACCACCGTGTGGTCGGGCAGCACCAACAGTCGGTCACGGATGCTGCGCAGGATGGTGGGTTCGTCGCTGTAACTGCGACCCGTGGCGCCCGGCCCGCCGCAGAACAGCGTGTCGCCGCTCAGCAGCACACCCGATGCCGCATCGTGGAAGCAGCAGCAACCCGGCGAGTGTCCGGGCGTGTGCAGCACACCCAACTCGTGGCCACCCACCTTCAGGAGTTCGCCGGGGGTCACCGCACCGTCGGGCTGGTGGCCCGGCCACACCACGTCCCACAGCATCCGGTCGGCGTCGTGCAGCAGGATGGGCGCATCCACCAGGTCGCGCAACGGCACCGCTGCGTTGATGTGGTCGTTGTGGCCGTGGGTGAGCACGATGGCCCGCACCCGACGGCCGTTCACGGCGGCGGCGATCGGCGCCGCGTCGTGGGCGGCGTCGAGCACCACGACCTCACGGTCGTCACCGATGATCCAGATGTTGTTGGTGACCTGCCACTCACCACCGTCGAGGGCGAAGATGCCCTCGGTGGTCACCAGTTCGATGGCCACTCAGAGCACCACGACGGAACGCAGCACCTCGCCGCGCTCCATCTTGTGGAAGGCCTCCTCGACGGCGTCGAGCGAGATGGTCTCGCTCACGAACTTGTCGAGCGGCAGGCGGCCCTGCTGGTGCAGGGTCACCAGCATCGGGAAGTCACGCGAGGGCAGGCAATCGCCGTACCAACTGCTCTTCAACTGGCCGCCACGGCCGAACACCTCGATGAAGGGAAGCTCGATGGTCATGTCGGGTCGGGGCACGCCCACCAGCACCACGGTGCCGGCAAGGTCTCGCGCGTCGAACGCTTGGCGGTACACAGCCGGGTGGCCGACGGCCTCGATGCATACGTCGGCACCGTTGCCGCCGGTGACCGA
>CAZQPJ010000287.1:0-3488 GCA_964595105.1 uncultured Bifidobacterium sp. | reverse complement strand
ACCATCGGCCTCGAGCGGGCCGAGGAGCTCTACGAGAAGGTGTTCTTCGAGTACGGCGACGACTCTGTGGCCCAACTCGGTGGCGTCCACCTGGCATGCGAGCAGGCATCCAACATCCTCACGAAAGTGCTCGAGTGGGGCCGCCTGATGAGCTACCTCGAGCAGAGCACGCGGTACATCTCCTACGACGCCCGGCTCGGTGGGAGATACCGGTTCCACCGCGACCCTGCCATTCTCTCCAGTCGCTTCGGAACTCGCTACGTCGGCGACATGGACCGGCTGTTCGACAGCTACTCCCTCCTCCTGAGCCGCGTCACCGACCATGTGCGTGCCACGGTGCCGCGCGAAGCCGGCGACAGTGACTTCGTCTACCGCATGGCCACCCGCGCCAAGGCGCTCGACGCGGTTCGCGGGGTGCTGCCGGCGGCATCCCTCTCCAATGTCGGTATCTACGGCTCGGGCCAGGCCTTCGAAGCGTTGCTGGTGCGGATGCGCTCGCACCCCCTGCCGGAAGCACGTCACTACGCCGACCTGATGCTGCACGAGTTGCGGAAGGTCATCCCGAGCTTCCTGCGCCGAGTCGACCTCCCTGATCGAGGCGGTCGTTGGGGTAACTACCTGGCCGCCACGCGCGACAACACGTCGCAGTTGGTGGCCTCGCTGTTCGGCGACACGCCGGTCGATCAGGCCGCCGGCGTCGAGCTCGTCGATTTCGATCCGGACGCGGAGAACAAGTTGCTGGCCGCCATCTGTTACCCGCACACCAACCTCCCCGAGCACCAGTTGCTCGAGCGGGTTCGCACGCTGGGTCCCACCGAGCGCCTCGCCCTCATCAGGGCGTACGTCGGCGACCGCGAGAATCGTCGCTACAAGCCGGGGCGGGCCTTCGAGCGCGTCGACTACCGCTTCGACGTACTCAGCGACTACGGGGCCTTCCGCGACCTCCAGCGTCACCGCATGCTCACCATCGACTGGCAGCCGCTGACGCCGAACCACGGCTACGTACGCCCCGACCTCGTTGCCGAGGCGGGCGTCGCCGACATCTTCGATGACGCGATGGCCCGCTCGGCGAGCCTGTACGACGCGATGAAGGAAGAGTTTCCGCAGCAGGCCCAGTACGCAGTGGCCATGGCGTATCGGTTGCGCTATTCGATGCAGTTCAATGCACGCGAGGCGATCCATCTCCTCGAACTGCGGTCCTCCCCGCAGGGACACCCGTCGTATCGTCGTGTGGCGCTCGAGATGCACCGCCTGATCGCCGATCAGGCCGGTCACACGGCAGTGGCTGCTGCCATGACCCACCTCACCACGGAAGCCCCCGAACTCGAACGTCTGGCTGCCGAACGGCGCGCCGAGGCTCGTCGCGGCACCACCTGACGCAATTCATTGTGATGTGACTCAGGTCACAGGCGGGATGCGCGGGCTACCGTGTCGGGCGACCTATTATCCCGACCCTCGCAGGCTCCGAACAAGGGACGATGATGGCTGACGACGATGACGACGAGATGACAATAGAGCCGGATGACGACTTCGAGGTGGAGGAGGAAGAGGTCCTCGACCTCGATCCGGAAGAACTCGACGAGGACGAGCTCGAGGACGACATCGACGAGGAGTTCGGCGACGACGACGAACTCCTGTCCGGCGAGGACGAGGAGGAGGGCGACGACGACGCCACGAGTGGCCCGGTCCGCCGGTCCACGGCCTCGGATGAGGACGATGACGACGACGACATGCTGGTGCCGGACGACGTCGAGGCCGACCTCGACACCATCCTCAAGGACAAGTTGGCCTCCGAGGACGAGGACGATGTCGAAGAGGAGGAGCCGGAGGAGCGTGGCGAGAACGCCGACAGCATCCAGCCCAAGCGTGCCGACGAACAGCTCTGCATGACCTGCTTCCTGTTGGTGCGGCAAGGGGCGCCGATGTGTCCCGTGGGCGACGATTCCTGCCCGATCTTCAGCTGATCGGACGGTCGGAACAGTGATCGACGCCGTGCGCCCTGCAGTGCGCGGCGACATCGTCGCCATCATCGAACTCGAGGTGATGGCGCGCCACCTGATGGCTTCTCAGCGCGGTGGACCCGCGCACCTCGCCGAGTCTCCGCCGGTGGACGCCTGGGCCGGCGCCGTGGCGGACGGGCTCGTGTGGGTGTCGGAGATCGACGGCGTGGTGCTCGGCTACCTGCAGTTGCAGGTGAGCTCGCGAATCGCGGCGGTGCGCCAAGTGTTCGTGCACCCCGATGCCCGCGAACTCGGCTTCGGCGACCTCATGCTCGAGGCAGCCATCGACGCGGCTCGGTCACGCAGTTGCACCCACATCGAGGGCGTGGCGCTACCGGGCGACCGCGACACGAAGAATCTCTACGAACGAGCGGGTGTCACCGCCCGCAAGATCGTCGTCTCGAAGACGCTGTAGGTCAGGCGCCCTTCCAGTTCGGCGGACGCTTCTCGATGAAGGCGGTGAGGCCTTCCTTGGTGTCCTCCGACGCCAGGACGGCGGCGAATTCCTCGTTCGTCATCTTCTTCAGCGTCTCGTCGTCGGCATACGCGGCGGCAAGAACCACCTTCCGGCTCGCCCACACCGCCAACGGCGCTGCCTCGCAGATCTTCGCGGCCAGGGCCAGTGCCTCGTCGAGCGCAGCGCCCGGCTCGGAAAGGCGGCTCACGAGACCGAGGTGGTAGGCGCGCTCGGCCGGGATGGGCTCACCCGTGAGGATGGCCTCCATTGCTGCCGCCTGCCCGATGGCGCGGGGGAGCCGGAAGAGTCCGCCTGCACCGGCGATGAGGTTGCGCTTCACTTCCGCGAGGCCGAATGCCGAGCGGGTGCTGGCAACCACGAGGTCTGCACCGAGCACGATCTCACAGCCGCCCGCAGTGGCGAGGCCATCGACCGCCACGATGACCGGCTTCTTGCGCTCGCGGTACACGAACCCCGCGAAACCGCCCCGACGAGTATTGAGGTCGCCGGCCCTGCCGGAGTTGATGGCCTTCAGGTCGGCACCGGCGCAGAACACGGGACGCTCCTGGCCCTCGGTGTTGGCAGTGATGATGCCGACCCACACCTCATTGTCGGCCTCCATCTGGTCGATGGCGGCCTCCATGCCCTGCGCCACCTCGCCGTTCACGGCGTTGCGGGCGTCGGGGCGGTTGAGGGTGATGACCGCAACGCGGCCACGGGTCTCGTACTTCACGATGTCGGACATGACCGCGACCGTAGTGGCGGCGGCGGCGCTGCGCCGAACCGGGTCAGTCGGCGGCGACCTCGTCGGAAGCGTCCGGTGCGGGCTCCGCCGGCGTCTCGGCGGGTGTCTCGGCGGCGGTCTCGGCGGGTGTCTCGGCGGCGGTCTCGGCAGGTGCCTCGACGGGTGTCTCGGCAGGTGCCACGACGGGTGTCTCGGCAGGTGCCACCGACGCGGCTGCCGTCGGCTTCGGGGCGCTCGGCTTCGGCGGCACCTTCTTCGCCGGAGCGGTCGGCCGCAACGGCTTGGC
>CAZQPJ010000286.1:0-3496 GCA_964595105.1 uncultured Bifidobacterium sp. | reverse complement strand
CTATCGCGTGCTCCGGCAGGTGAATCCGAGCCCGTACATGTACTTCCTGCGTCAGCCCGACATCACCATCGCCGGCAGTTCACCGGAGCCCATGGTGCAGGTTCGCGGTCGGCGAGTGATCAGCCGCCCCATCGCCGGCACCCGGCGTCGCGGGCGCAACGACGACGACGACCGTCGAATGGCTGGCGAACTGAAGGAGAATCCGAAGGAGGTCGCCGAGCACATCATGCTCGTCGACCTCGCTCGCAACGACGTCGGCCGGGTGGCTGCGTTCGGTTCGGTGCACGTCGACGAGTTGATGTCGCTCGAGAAGTACAGCCACGTGATGCATCTCACCTCGCAGGTCAGCGGTGATCTGCTCGAGGGTCGTACGCCCATCGACGTGCTGCGGGCCACGCTGCCGGCGGGCACGGTCAGTGGGGCTCCGAAGGTGCGCGCCATGGAGATCATCGACGATCTCGAACCCGTGAAGCGCGGGCCGTACGCGGGTGTGGTGGGCTACGTCGACTTCAGTGGCAACCTCGACACGGCGCTCGCCATCCGCACCATGTTCGTGGGTGCGCACGGCGCCAGTTTCCAGGCGGGTGCTGGCATCGTCGCCGACAGCGTGCCGGATGAGGAAGACCTCGAGTGTCGCAACAAGGCGGCGGCGCTCTTGGCGGCGGTGCCCGCGGCGCGGCGCATGACGGCGCAGCGCGGCGTCAGCGAATGAGGCCTGCCAGCAGCAGCACGGTACCGAACGCCCCGACCGCCAGCATGCCCACGAACGCTGCAGCGGCAAGGCCCGGCACCAATGTCACGGCGCGGACTCCCAACCACAGCGCCGGCAGCTCCTGACGACGACCCTCGAGCGCCGATTTCAGCGAGGTGAATCGCTTGGCCGAGAGCGTGATCGGCTGGCGGGTGTCGTGGTCGATCAGCACGGTGGCTGCCGGTGATGGCGTGCGGATGAACGATGCGATGTCGTTGGTGAGCTTCGGCACGATGCGCGCCGTGCCGTGGACGAGCACCCACCCGACGAACGCGGCTGCCGGGGGTGCGAGGCAGAGGAGACCACCGAGAAGGATCCAGCCGAGGCTGCCGTGGAACACCCACCATCCGGTGGCGAACGTGGCGACCGACACGATGGCAGCCAGTACCCCGACACCGCCGACGAGCGATGCGATGCGCCGGAGCAGGACCTGCAGGCCATCGCCTGCTTTGCGGGCGGCAACTTCGTACTGCATGTGTGCAGTGTGGCATCGCCTGCTGCGACACTGGGGGCATGTTCGCCGTCGAGGTTCCCCGCGATGTGGTGAGGGTGGCAGGCCCTGACGCGGCCACCTACCTGCAGTCGCAACTCTCGAACGATCTTCGTGACCTGCCGGTGGGCGGGAGTCGGTGGTCGTTCCTGTTGCAGCCGACGGGCCGTGTCGATGTGCTGCTGCGCGTCTGGCGCACCGACCACGACTCCTTCGTGCTCGACACCGACGCCGGCTTCGGTGACGTGATGGTGGCCCGGCTGAACCGGTTCAAGATCCGGGTGAAAGCCGACATCGAATCGCTGCCATGGCGCTGTGTCGCCGTCCGTGACACCGAGGTGCCGGTCACGGATGGCGCAGTGTCGGCGTGGGGGAGCGGGTTCGACCTGCTCGGTGAGTCACCGTCCGTTCCCGCAGGGGCGCACAGCGGAACCGACGACGAACTGCTGGCGGCACGCATCGAGGCGGTGTGGCCGGCGATGGGTGCCGAGATCGTGCCGGGGGAGACCATTCCTGCCGAGACCGGTATCACTGCCGTCGCGGTCTCGTTCACGAAGGGCTGCTACCCGGGGCAGGAACTCGTCGAACGCATGGACAGTCGGGCCGCCACGGCCCCTCGCCTGCTCCGCCGTCTCGACATCGAGGAAGCGGAGCGCCTCGGCGCACGGGTCACCAGTCGTCACGGTGACACGGTGCTGGCGTACGTGCCTCGGTCGGCGCTCACCGCCGACTGACGATCAGACGCCCTGGATGGCGTCGAGGAACACCGGGTCGTCTCGCATCGAGTCGAACTCGCCGGCCGCGGCGGCTGCCTCGACGGTCATCGGCGAGTTCAGCGTGGCGGCGGTTCGCAGCCAGGCCACCACGTTGTCGCGCTGGCCGAGTGCTGCGGCGGCCCGAGCCACGTGCACCGCCAGCATGGGCTCGCGGTGCTGCGAATAGGCGGCCGCAGCGTGCCGGCCCGCCGCATCGTGGTGGCCGAGTCGGAGGAGCACGCCCGACAACACGTAGGAGCTGTAGGCCCGACCCGGGGGAACCGGGTCGGGGAGCGTGTCGACCACCGCTCGCAGGGCGTCGAGCGGTGCCGCATCCGGCGGCCACCAGTTCACCGGGTCGGTGTCGGCGAGGTCGAGCAGCATCACGTGTCGGGCAGTGGTGGGGTCGCCGGCCTCGATCTGCTGCCAGGCGCGGAACCACGGCGAGGGAACGGTGCCGTCGGGGAACCGGAGGCCGCCACCCGCCCATGCGAGCGCTTCGGCGCGTGACAGCACCTCCTGTCGGCCCACCCGTCGGTTGCGTGATTTCGTGGCGCTCATCGAGGCGAGCACCGATGCGAGGGGCAGCACGGCGAACAACAGGAACCGCGATCGCTCCGCATCGATGGCCATCACCAGAACGGCCCCCACGGTCAACACGATCGTCGCCCATTCCATGATCCGGTGTGCGTGACGGGGAGCGACGAGAGCGATGAGTCCTTCGGCGATCGAACCGCCGTCGAACGGGATGAGCGGCAACAGGTTGAAGACACCGATGGCGGGTCCGGCCCAGAACATGGCCTGCTGCCAGGGGTGCCCCGCCTGCGGCCAGGCGAACCCGCCTCGAAGCACCACGTAGGCGACAGCGCCGAGACCGATCTGGATGCCGGGGCCGGCGAACGAGATCCCGATTCGCTCCCACGGTGTCAATGGTCGTACGGGGGTGAAGGAGGCGTAGCCCGCCATGAAGTCGAGCGAGATCCGCGCTCGGGCCCCGGTCGACCGTGCGGCGACGGCGTGGCCGAGTTCGTGCACGAGCGTGAACCCTGCCATCAGCACCGCGAACGGGATGCCGAACGTGGGGCCCTGCAGCAGCACCACCAACGCCATGAACATGAGGAAGCCGGGCCGCACCTGCACGGGGAAGCCGAACAGACGGAACTCCGAGGTCGTCGACGGCACGACACCAGCCTACGGTGGCATTTCCGGGGTCGGTTCGGCTCGTGCGGCGTAGACTCGACGCTCGTGTCATACGTCTACGCCTTCGACCACAAGCATCGCCGCCCTCCGATGGAGTACAAGGACCTCCTCGGCGGGAAGGGTGCGAACCTCGCCGAGATGACCAGCGTGCTGAAGTTGCCGGTGCCGCCGGGCTTCACCATCAGCACCGATGCGTGTCGGGCGTACATGAAGGGCGGATGGCCCTCCGGTCTCGACGCCGAGAGCGGCCAGCAGGTGTCGGCGCTCGAGAAGAAGATGGGTCGGAAGTTGGGCGACGCC
>CAZQPJ010000285.1:0-3541 GCA_964595105.1 uncultured Bifidobacterium sp. | reverse complement strand
GTCGGCCGGCACGCCGTCGCTCATGTACGCCATCCAGCAGCGGTGCAGCAGTTGGTCGTCGGGCAGGGGCGTGTTCACCCGCATCCACGTGGCGGTGCGGCCGGCGCCGCTGCGGTCGTGGTGGTGGAGGGCCACCCGGGGTACGTCGCGGCGGTCGAAGGCGTGGGACCACGCTTCGCTGGTGAGTTCGTCGGGCCCGGGAAGGGTGGAATCGAACTCGATGGTCTGCAGGTCGGCAGTGTCTTCGGGCTGCTGGAACGACGCTTCGAGGTTGAGAATTGCACCAATTGCCTGCCGCGCCACCACTCGTCGGGTGGAGAAACTGCGGCCGTTGCGAATTCGATCGACCTCGAATCGAATTGGTTCGGTGTGATCACCGCGGCGAATGAAATAGGCGCGCAGCGAATGGACTTCCTGCTCCGAATCGACGGTGCTCGCAGCGGCGCGCAGCGCTTGGCCGACGATCTGGCCGCCGTACAGCCCTCCCCACGGGTAGCGGGGGCCGATGCCGACGAATGTGTCGGGGCCGTGTGGCTCGAGATCGAAGATCTTTGTCACGTCCATTGAGGTATTTCGTCCACTTGTGAAGTGCCAAATGACTTCATATCCTTTGGCATATGGCATCGTCTGCGAAAAAGAAGGTCATGTCCGCCGAGCACAAGGATGCATTGGCGGTCGGTCGACGCGAAGGTCGTATCGTGAAGGACTATCTCGAGGCCCTGCGAGCCAGCCGCGGTCGCCCCGGGCGGAAGCGGACCCCGGAGTCGGTGAAGGCCCGTCTGGCCGCCATCGATCGGGAAATCGGCAGTTCCGATCCGGTCAGTGAGTTGCTGATGACGCAGGAGCGCCTCGACCTCCAGCGTGAACTCGAGGCGTTCGAGGCGAAGGTCGACATCGCCGATATCGAACGCCGATTCATCGAGGTCGCCAAGGGGTATGGAGATCGTCGGGGAATCAGTTACGCAGCATGGCGTGAAGTGGGTGTCGCTGCGGCCACGTTGAAGGCTGCGGGCGTCCGTCGCTCCGACTGACGCCTGCTCACCGACACTCACTGGGCCACCGACACTCACTGGCGGTCGCCGACCGTCAGTGGCCCAGCGCTTCGAGCGCATCAACAGCCATGCCGGCGAATCGCACGCTGCGCTCGAGGTCGAATGCGTCGTCGAGCACGGCCGACGGCACCGTCACCCGTTCGTCGGCCTCGAGTACATCCCGGAACGGCACCCCCTCGTCCCACGACTGCGCTGCGGCCTCCTGCACGATGCGGTACGCCTCGTCACGACTCATGCCGGCGTTCACCAGTGCCAACAGCACGGGCTGGCTGAACACCAGACCGTGGCTCGCCCACAGGTTGGCGCGCATGCGCAGTGGGAACACCAGCAGCCCATCGAGCAGCCGTGCCGTGCGGCGCAGCACGTAGTAGGCGAGCAGCGCGCTGTCGGGCAGCACCACCCGTTCGACGGAACTGTGCGAGATGTCGCGCTCGTGCCACAGCGCAACGTCCTGGAGGCCCGCCTGCAGGTTGCCGCGCAGCACCCGACTGAGGCCGCTGATGGTCTCGGCACTGATCGGGTTGCGCTTGTGCGGCATGGCGCTGGAACCCTTCTGCCCCGGTGCGAATCCCTCCTGCACCTCGCCCACCTCGGTGCGCTGGAGGTGTCGGAGTTCGACGGCGATGAGTTCGGTGGTGGCCCCCACCGAAGCACACGCGTAGAGGAACTCGGCGTGGCGGTCGCGGGCGATCACCTGGGTGGCCGGCACCGGCGTGAGGCCGAGCGCCTGCGCCACGTGTGCTTCCACCGCGGGGTCGACGTTGCTGTAGGTGCCCACCGCACCGCTGAGCTTGCACACCGCCACGCTGTCGCGTGCAGCACGGAGGCGCGTGCGGTCGCGGTCGACCTGCAATGCCCACAGCGCCACCTTCGCGCCGAACGTGGTGGGCTCTGCGTGGATGCCGTGAGTGCGTCCGATCATCACGGTGGAGCGGTGCTCGTTGGCGAGCCGCACCAGCACCGCCACCAACGCATCGGCAGCCTCCAGCAGAAGGTCGCACGCGTCGCGCAGCATCCAGCACCATGCCGTGTCGACCACGTCGCTGCTGGTGAGCCCGTAGTGAATCCAGGCGCCGTGGGGTGCACCGATGGCGGCCTGCACGACGTCGACGAATGCCGCAACGTCGTGGTTGGTGATGCGCTCGCGTTCCTCCACCGCCGCGACGAATGCTTCGTCGACCTCGGGCGCGGCGGTGCGGCACGCTGCTGCCGCTGCTGCGGGCACCACGCCGAGGCCCACGTGCGCCTCGGTGGCCAGTAGTTCGATCTCGAGGTACCGCCCGAAGCGCGCAGTGTCGCTGAACACGGCAGCCATCTCGGGAAGCGTGTACCGGGGAATCACGACCAGTTCACCACGCTCTCGCGTTCTGCGCCGGTGCCGACGATGCGAATGGGCACTCCGACCTCTCGTTCGACCAGTGCCACGAAATCGCGTGCTCGCTGCGGCAACTGCTCGAGGTCACGCACGCTGCTGATGTCGGTCTTCCATCCGGGCAGGGTGACGTACACGGGCTCGCCCGAGTCGGTGTACGAGGTGCACACCTTCACCTCGTCGAACGTGTCGAGCACATCGAGTTTGGTGAGGGCCAGTTCGGTGAGGCTGTTGATGCGGACCGCCTTGCGGAGCATCACCACGTCGAGCCACCCGCAGCGCCGGCGGCGACCGGTGACGGTGCCGAACTCGCGCCCGATCTCCACCAGCCGATCGCCGAGTTCGTCGGTGAGTTCCGTCGCGAACGGGCCGCTGCCCACCCGTGTGGCGTAGGCCTTGGCGATGCCGACGATGCGACTCAGGTAGCGCGGCCCGATGCCGGTCCCCACGCAGGCGCCGCCGGCCGTGGGGTTGCTCGAGGTGACGAAGGGGTAGGTGCCGTGGTCGAGGTCGAGGAAGGTCGCCTGCGCACCCTCCAGCAGCAGGGCATCGTCGCGGTCGAGCGCCTCGTGCAGCAGTTCCACGGTGTCGCACACGTACGGGGCCAGTCGGGCACCCAGGGCAGCGAACTGCTCCACCACGCCATCGACATGCAATGCCTCGCCGCCGAGCGCGGCGATCTCGGTGTTGTGTGCCGCTGCGGCCTCGCGCACCGCAGCGGCGAACGCACCTGCGTCGAGCACTTCGCCGGCGCGGATGCCGACGCGGCGTGCCTTGTCGGCGTAGGCGGGGCCGATGCCCTTCAGCGTGGTGCCGATCTTGCCGTCGCCCAGCCCGGCTTCGTAGAGGGCGTCGAGCGCTTGGTGCCACGGGAAGATGAGGTGCGCCTGACTGCTCACCTTCAGCTTGGCGCAACTGATGCCGCGCCCCTCGAGGGTGTCGATCTCACGGAACAGCGTGGGCAGGTCGACCACCACGCCGTTGCCGATGACGGGAACGATGTGGGGGTAGAGCACCCCGCTCGGGATGAGTTGCAGCGCATAGCGCTCGGTTCACACCACCACGGTGTGTCCTGCGATGTGGACACCCTGGTAGCGCACGACGTGCGTGTGCTCGG
>CAZQPJ010000284.1:2126-3570 GCA_964595105.1 uncultured Bifidobacterium sp. | reverse complement strand
TCAGGGGTGGAGTTCGGGGATGTGGCGGGCCCACGCCTCGAACTCGGCCAGCAGACGTGCGCGGGTGGGCTCGTCGACGAAGGCGACACGAAGGGCGTGCAGGTTGCACGACCAGATCTCGGGCAGCGTGAGGCCGAGGTGCGTGATGCAGCGGCCGTACTCCTCGCTGAGCGTGATGTCGCTCACCGTGAGGTCGTCGGTGTTGATGGTGACCGGCACTCCCGCGCGCAGCAGGGCCGGCAACGGGTGCTCTTCCAGACTGGGCACGGCGTTGGCCTGCACGTTGCTGGTGGGGCACAGGTCGAGCGTCAGCCGGTCGGCCGCCAACTGCGCCACCAGTGCAGGATCCTGCGCTGCCGACACGCCGTGCGACAGTCGGTCGGGCCGCATCTGCAGTGCCAGTCGCAGCAGGGTGCCATCGTCGGGGATCTCGCCGGTGTGCACGTTGATGCCCAGACCGCCGGCACGGGCGATCTCGAAGGCCTCGGCGTGAGGGGTGGGGTCGGGGTTCGCGGCCTCGTAGCCGGCGAAGTCGAAACCAGTCACGCCGGCATCACGGCAGCGCACTGCGGCTTGCGCCACCGCAACGTTCAGTTCGGGTGTGTGGGCGCGGATGGCCACGACGTTCAGCCGCACCTCCACACCGCACCGCCCACCGGCCTCCGCTGCAGCGTGACCGACCGCACGGATGACGTCATCGAGCGACAGGCCCTGTTGGGTGTGGAAGGCCGGGGCCCACTTCACCTCGATGAACCGCACGTTGTCGCGGGCCTTGTCCTCCACCAGTTCGCGGCTGATGCGGGCCAGTGCATCGGCGTGCTGCATCAAGGCGATCGGAAGATCGAACGCCCGCAGCAGTTCGGCCTGCGAGCCCGGATGTTCGGGTGCCACGAGGGTGTGGAACATCTCGCGCCACGTGCGCGGCGCCTCGATGCCGTACTGCTGCGCCAGTTCGAGGGCGGTGTTGGTGCGCAGGCTGCCGTCGAGGTGCAGGTGAAGTTCGGCCTTCGGCATCCACTCCAGCAGGCGGCGGACGTTCGGTTCGAGCGCGGTCATGCCGCCGACCGTACCCCTCGGCCGCGCCACCGGCGCGTGGCTAGAGTCGCCGAAGCCCGGGAGGAACCGCCATCGAACTGCCGCTCGACCTGCACTCGCGAGAGTTTCTCGAGGACCCCGCGCCCACACTCCGCTGGCTACGCGAGCACGACCCCGTGCACCGATCCCCGCACGGGTACTGGCTGCTGACCCGCTACGACGACGTGGCGGCGGCGCTGCGCGACCCGCGCCTGTCGAGCGAGTGGACGAAGAGGGGCGCGCTGCCGGGTGCGCCCGCGCGAGAGCGGTCCGCCGGCGACGCCGCGGATGAGGCCTACGCCCGTGCCCAGCGCATCGTGCTGCATTCGTTCAACATGAAGGATCCGCCCGGCCACACACGCATCCGCCA
>CAZQPJ010000284.1:0-2026 GCA_964595105.1 uncultured Bifidobacterium sp. | reverse complement strand
CGGCCGGGCAACGACCTCGTGACCGCACTGGTGCAGGCCGAGGAACACGGCGAGACGCTGACCGACCACGAGATCCTCGCTGCGCTGCTGACGATGTACAACGCCGCCGGCACCACCACCGAACGGATGATCTCGAGCGGCATGTTGTTGCTGTTGCAACACCCCGACCAGTGGTCGCTGCTGAAGGCCGAACCCCAGCGGGTGCCCGCTGCGGTCACCGAGGTGCTGCGCTACCACCATCCGAATCAGCAGACCACCACGCCGCGGCTGGCGCTCGACGACATCGAACTGCGCGGCCGCACCATTCCCGCCGGCAGCACGGTGCGTGTGGCCCTCGGCGCCGCGAACCGCGACGCCGACCGCTGGCCCGACCCCGAGCGGTTCGACATCACCCGACCCGAGCAGGTGTCGCTGGGTTTCGGCCAGGGCGTCCATTACTGCATCGGAGCACCGCTGGCCCGAATGCAGGCCACCATCGCGTTCGAGCGCCTGCTGCAGAGGTGCCCCGACGTGGCGCTGGCCCCGGGCGAGGTGCGCCACGACCCGCGTCGCATGGACCGCTACGAGCACGTGAAGGTGGTGCTGCAACCGTGAACCCCACCGAGCTGGGTGCGGCCGAACTTTCGCTGGCCATCCACGCGCACGACGTGAGTTGCCGCGAGGTGATGGGGGCGTTCCTCGACCGCATCGACGAGCGCAACCCGGCGCTGAACGCCATCGTCAGCCTCCGCGACCGCGAGGTGCTGATGACCGAGGCCGCCGTGTGCGACGACGAGCTGGCTGCGGGTCTTTCGCGCGGCTGGATGCACGGCATGCCGCAGGCCATCAAGGACCTCGCCGAGACGAAGGGGCTGCGCACCACCATGGGTTCGCCGCTGTTCCGCGACCACGTGCCAGAGGCCGACTGCCTGATGGTGGCCCGCATGCGAGGCGCGGGTGCCATCGTGATCGGCAAGACGAACGTGCCCGAGTTCGGCAAGGGCTCGCACAGTTTCAACGAGGTGTTCGGCGTCACCCGCAACCCGTACGACACCACGCGGACCGCTGGCGGCAGCAGTGGCGGCGCGGCCGTGGCGCTGGCCACGCGCATGCTGCCGGTGGCCGACGGCAGCGACTACATGGGTTCGCTGCGCAACCCCGCCGGGTGGAACAACGTGTTCGGCTTCCGGCCGAGCCAGGGCCGCGTGCCCAGCCTTCCCGAGCGCGACCAGTTCCTGTCGCAGATGGGCACCGAGGGCCCGATGGGCCGCAGCGTCATCGACGTCGCGCTGCTGCTCGGCACGCAAGCGGGGTTCGACCCGCGGGTACCGCTGTCGCTCGACGGACACCTGCACGAGTTCGACGACGTGGCCACCACCAGGGCCACGTTGCAGTCGTTCGACCCGGTCGGCACGCGCGTCGGTTGGCTGGGCGACCTCGGCGGGCACCTGGCCACCGAGCCGGGCATCGTGCAGGCGTGCGAGGACGGGCTGCGGCGCCTCACCGACCTCGGTTGCGATGTGCAGCCCGCCACGCTTCCCGTGAACCTCGACGAGGTGTGGGAGGCATGGCTCACGTGGCGGCACTTCGTGGTGATCGCCGGCATCGGCGCGGCGGTCACCGACGACGCTGCCCGGGCGTTGGTGAAGCCCGAGATCCTGTGGGAGATCGATCGCGGCAATGCCCTCACCGTCGCCGACATCAACCGCGCCGCAACCGTTCGCACGCGCTACCACCTCGCCATCGAGGCGATGTTCCGTCGCTTCGACGTTCTGGTGCTGCCCACCGCACAGGTGTGGCCGTTCCCCGTCGAGCAGCGCTGGCCCACCCACATCGGCGACCGGCAGATGGACACCTACCACCGCTGGATGGAAGCCACCCTGTACGCCACGTTCGCCGGTCTTCCCGCGATCAGCGTGCCCGTCGGATTCGACCCTCGTGGGTTGCCCGCCGGAATGCAACTGATCGGGCGACCGCGCGCCGACGTCGACACGCTCTGCCTGGCCCACGCCTACGAGCAGACCATCACCCACCTCCGCATCGGCCA
>CAZQPJ010000283.1:0-3598 GCA_964595105.1 uncultured Bifidobacterium sp. | reverse complement strand
GCCAGAAGGTGTGGACCTCACTGGCGCACGTGAGCCACTGGTGCTTCGTACTGGCACGCAGCGAACCGGGGTCGCAGCGGCACGCCGGCCTCACCTTCCTGCTGGTACCGATGGACCAGCCCGGCGTGGAGGTGCGCCCCATCGTGCAGCTCACGGGCGGCGGCGAGTTCAACGAGACGTTCTTCACCGAGGCGCGCACCGATGCCTCGATGGTGGTGGGCACACCCGGCGAAGGATGGCGCGTAGCGATGGGCCTCCTCGCCTTCGAGCGCGGCATCTCCACGCTGGCCCAGCAGGTGGGCTTCGACCGTGAACTCGCCCAGACCGTGGCGCTGGCCCGAGCCGTGGGGCGTGCCGACGACCTCGTGGTGCGACAGCGGTTGACGGCAGCGCACATCGGGTTGCAGTTGATGCGGTGGAACGCACTGCGGTCGATGGGCTCGGGCGTGCCCGGCCCCGAGGCCAGCATCTCGAAGCTGTTCTGGGGCACGTGGCACCGCGACCTCGGCAACCTGATGGTCGACCTCATGGGGCCCGCCGGCGTGGTGGGGCTCGACGACGGCGAACTGACGCTGGAACAGAAGCTGTTCCTGTTCAGCCGCTCCGACACCATCTACGGCGGCTCGAACGAGATCCAACGTAATGTCATCGGCGAACGAGTGCTCGGCCTGCCGCGCTGACGGCACGCACCCGCACCCCGTCTCGCAGCACACTCGGAAGGCACGCCCATGAACGCATCCAGCCCCATTCCCACTGCTCCGGGCGGACACGGCCTGTTGGCCGGCAAGGGCGTGCTGGTGACCGCCGCTGCGGGCAGCGGCATCGGCTCGTCCACGGCCCGACGCTGCCTCGAGGAAGGCGCCCGGGTGGTCATCGCCGATCGGCACGAACGCCGCCTGGCGGAGACCGCTGCGGAACTGGGGGTGGAGGGCATCGTGGCCGACGTCACCGACGAGGCCGCCGTGCAGCACATGGTGCAACGGGCCGCCGAACTGTTGGGCGGTATCGACGTGCTGGTGAACAACGCCGGCCTCGGCGGCACGGCCGAGGTGCACGAGATGACCGACCAGCAGTGGTCGACCGTGCTCGACGTCACCCTCACCGGCACGTTCCGCGTCACCCGGGCCGCGCTCAACCACATGTACTCGCGAGGCACGGGCGTGATCGTCAACAACGCGTCGGTGCTCGGCTGGCGGGCGCAGGCAGGGCAGGCGCACTACGCCGCAGCGAAGGCCGGCGTGATGGCGCTCACCCGCTGCTCGGCCATCGAGGCCGCGCCGCGTGGCGTGCGGGTGAACGCGGTGGCGCCCAGCATCGCCATGCACGCCAACCTTGCCAAGGTCACCACCGACGAACTGCTGGCCGAACTCACGGCGCGCGAGGCGTTCGGACGCGCGGCAGAGCCGTGGGAGGTGGCGAACGTGATCGTGTTCCTCGCCAGTGACTACAGCACCTACATGACCGGCGAAGTGGTGAGCGTCAGCTCACAGCACCCCTGAACCGGGTCAGGCCGGCGGTAGACGGTCGGCACGCAACTGGCTGCGGCGCACCTTGCCCGCGTCGTCACGCAACGGCTGGATGGTGAACTCGAACGAGCGCGGAATCTTGTAGCGCACCAGCCGCTCGGCGAGGTGCTCGCGCAGCGACTCCTCGGTGAGCGGGGCATCGGCGGCGGGCTGCACGATGGCGTGGATGCGGTTGCCCAGATCGTCGTCGGGAAGACCGATGACGGCGCTCGACTGCACCATCGGGTGCTCGTCGATGGCGGCCTCCACCTCTGCCGGGTAGATGTTGGCGCCGCCTGACAGGATCATGTCGCCGAGTCGGTCGGTGAGGTACACGTAGCCGTCGGCGTCGATCCAGCCCATGTCGCCGAGCGACTCCCACCCGTCGTCGGTGCGCTTCGCATCGGCACCCACGTAGCGATAGGTGACACGGCCCTCCGGCGGACGCATGTAGATCTCGCCCACTTCACCCGGCGCCGCGTCGTTGCCGTGCTCGTCGACCACCTTCATCTGGCCGTAGATGGGCCGGCCCACCGAACCGCGGCGCGCCATCCACTCGTCGCCGCGGATGACCGTCACCGACTGCGCCTCCGTACCCGCATAGAGCTCGAAGATGCGCTCGCCGCCGAGCCAGTTGATCCAGTCCTCCTTCAGCCACGGCGGGCACGGCGCCGCCATGTGCCACACCACTCGCAGCGACGACATGTCGTAGTCGCGGTGGTTCTCGACGCGCGACATGCGCAGCATCATGGTGGGCACCAGCAGCATCCAGTCGGGACGGTGCTGCTGCGCCGCCACCAGCGTGGCCTCGGCGTCGAAGCGGGCCATGGTGACCACGTGGTTGCCGTTCACCAGGCCACGCGTGGCATAGCTGAACGGGGCGTTGTGGTACATCGGGCCGGGCACCAGCATCACGCCGTCACGCTGCACGCCCATGCCGGGGTCGGCCTCGGTGTCGAGCACGCCTGGGTCACCAGCCACGATCAGCTTCGGCCGACCGGTGGAGCCACCGGAGGTGGGCGCCTTCCAGGTGGGCGGGATGATGTCGGGCAGCGGCGAGTCGTCGATCGACTCGTCGGGCAACCAACCCACCGGCAGGCACACGCGACCGGGGTGCTCGTCGGGCTGTGCACCGAGCACCACCGGCGAACCGGCGAGGTCGACGATGGCTTCGCGCTCGCGCTGCGGCAGACGGGGCGACACCGGCTGCGGCACCGCGCCCACCTTCCATGCGGCGAGGGTGGCGGCGAAGAACTCGGGCGAGTTGGGCAGACCGATGGTGACGTACGAGCCCTGCCCCACGCCGTGGCCCTGCAGCGCCCGGGCCATGCGGTTGGCGAGTGACTCGAGCTGTGCCCGGGTGTAGGTGACGTCACCGACGGTGACCGCAGGCCGGTCGGGGTCGCGCAGTGCGGCCTCGGTGAACGCTCGTCCGAGAGGAAGGATTGCCATGGCGGGCGACTGTAGCCAGTCGGCTCAGCCGTCGATGGCGTCGAGGAATGCCGGACGATCGCCGCCGCCGTGCAGCACCAGATCGACGCCCGTGATGTACGACGCCGCCGTCGAGGCGAGGAACAGGCAGGCGTCGGCGATGTCGTCGGGCACGGCCAGCCGGCCGACCGGAATGGAGCCCTCGATGCGCTCGATGGTGGCGGCGTCGCCGTAGTGGAGATCGGCCTGCTCGGTGCGAATGAGCCCGGCGGTGACGGTGTTCACCCGCACCTTCGGTGCCCACTCGAGCCCGGCGGTGGCGGTGAAGTTCGCCAGGCCCGCCTTGGCCGCGCCGTAGGCGGCCACCGTGGGTGCCGGCCGGCGGGCGGCGACACTGCCGATGTTGACGATCGAGCCGCCCTGCGCCTGCAACTGCATGTGGTGGTTGGCCCGCTGGCTCACGTAAATGGGTGCCAGCAGGTTGAGCGCCACGATCCGCTCGGTGAACCGATGCGGCGCCGTGGTGGTGTCGGCCGGCGGCGACCCACCGGCATTGTTCACCACCACGTCGATGCGGCCGAATGCCGCCACCACCTCATCGACCACTCGACTGGCCTGCTCGCCGTCACGCAGGTCGGCCGCCAACGCCAGCCATCCCTCGG
>CAZQPJ010000282.1:0-3619 GCA_964595105.1 uncultured Bifidobacterium sp. | reverse complement strand
GCGCGCACCCGCAGCGACACCACGAGCCGGGCCAACGGACCGGCCCTACGACTGTACCGGTGGGCCGGCTCCGACCGAAACCGCCGGCCGTTGGGCAATTCCGGAACGACGCGACGCGGTGCGGCCCCGGCGCGGATTTGGGGACCCGGCCCCGCCTCACCTACGGTGACCACCGCCATGGGCTCATTGATCAAGAAGCGCCGCAAGCGCATGCGCAAGAAGAAGCACAAGAAGATGCTCCGCCGTACGCGGCACGCGCGTCAGCGCGGCAAGAAGTAACCCTTCGTTCTCGTCTGCACCACGGTGGCTTCGGGCAGTGCCCCGGCCACGTCATGGTGTCCACGCACGAACCAGGTGGCACCGCTCCCCGCAAGGGTGGGCGGGACTCCTGTCGACTCCCTGATGCGGTCACGCCACCGAGCCAAGGCCGGTTCCACCACCAAAGCAGCCGGCTCGAGGTCGTTCGGGCCGTCGGCACGCGGCATTCCCAGTTCGTCCCAGGCCCGATAGGCGGCCGGAGTGCTGACCGCCAGCGGCGGAATGACGAGCGTGACGTCGAGCGGCTCGAACGGCAACGACTCCACGACCTCCCCGATGCCGGTGACTCGAGCCCGACCACCCACGAGGCAGAAGCTCACGTCGGCGCCGAGAGCCGAGGCGCCGACCACGTCGGTGTAGCCCGCCCAGCGCAGCACGGCGGCGGCGTCGGCGGAGCCTCCGCCCAGGCCCCCGCCGTGGGGAATCTCCTTGCGAAGGTGCACATGGGCGCGGCGGTGGGCGAGGCGGAGTGCCTTCGCGACGAGGTTCGACCCGTCGAGCGGCATGCCCGCCGCGAACGGTCCATCGGCGCTCAGTCCGTCGCCGTCGGGCGTGAGGGTCAGGGTGTCGGCCCAGTCGAGCGTCACCATCTCGGCGTCGATGAGGTGGTAGCCATCGGCCCGCACGCCGGTGATGCGCAGGCCGAGCGTCAGTTTGGCCGGAGCCTCCAGCACCACGGCGGTCATCGCGCTGCCAACCATGCGGTGGTGAGGGCTCCCCATTCGGCAACGTCGAGTTCCTCGGGCCGGCGACTGCTGTCGATGCCCGCTGCCTCGAACACCTCGGGAGTCACCTCGTTCGCCAGCGAGCGGCGGAGCATCTTCCGGCGCTGCCCGAAGGCGGTGCGCACGAGTCGGAACAACGGCTCCGCGGGCGAGTCGGTGGCCGGCTGGGCGCGGCGGCGGATGTCGGCGAGCGCCGACTCCACATTGGGTCGGGGCACGAACACGCTGGCGGGCACGAGGCCGGCGATGCGGGCCGTCGCCCAGTAGCCCACCTTCACGCTGACCGCACCGAACTGAGGTGAGCGCGGCGCCGCACAGAATCGTTCGGCGGCCTCCTTCTGCACCATCACCAGCATGCGTTCGATCTGCGGCACGAAGTCGAGAAGGTCGCACACCAGCGGCGTGGCCACGTTGTAGGGAAGGTTCGCCACCAGCACCCAACCGCTCTGGCCGCCCAACAGCTCCATCCAGTCGAGCTGCATCGCGTCGGCTTCCACCACGCGCACGTTCGGCACTTCGGAGGTGAGGCTCCTCAGCACCGGCACCACACCGCGGTCGACTTCGACTGCCACCACCTCGGCGCCGGTTTCGGCGAGGGCGAGGGTGAGCGAGCCGAGCCCGGCACCGATCTCGACGACACGGTCGCCGGGGCCGACCTCGGCGAGGCGGGCGATGCGTCGTACGGTGTTGGCGTCGGCGACGAAGTTCTGTCCGAGGTCGCGGCGCGGTGCGAGCCCGTTGGCCGCCAGGAGTTCGCCGATGTCGCCGCGGTTGTGCACGGTCACCAGCTCATGCGTACCGGGATCGGCGCGTCGGAGAGGTCGCCGATCTGCACGAACAACGCCGTGTCGATGACGATGCCGGCGCCGGCCGGCACTGCCATGCCGAGCGTGTTGGTACACGTGATACTGAGGCCGTTGTCGATGTTCGTGATTCGCACGAGCGCTCCATCGGGAGCGATGAGCGACGTGCACACCGCCCCGGCGTAGCCGACGTAACGATGGAACGAAGCCTGAGTGAGGCGCTCGTTGCTGCCGGGTGCGGGCGGCACCGCGATGTTCACCACGCCGGGTGGCGTCGGCACCTCGTCGCCGCCCACGAACAGCGGTGTCGGCGACTCGTAGGCCGTGGTGCTCGGGGGTGTCGCGTTCGGTGAGGTGGTGACAGCTGCGCTCGAAGCGTCGGACGGCCGGTTGAACATCCACAGCGCCAGCAGGGCGACCACCGTGAAGATGGATGCGGCGGTGACGCGACGGCGTTCGTATCTGTTCATGACGGCCCCGAAAGGCTAGGGACGGAGGCGGGGAAAGGCAAGGCAGGCATTGGCGGCGATGGTGTCGCGCAGTTCGACGAGAGGCTGATCACGCAGGTCGGCGAGGAACTGCACCACGTGGGTGACGAAGGCCGGCTGGTTGGTGCGACCACGATGGGGGATGGGGGCGAGGTAGGGACTGTCGGTCTCGGCGAGCAGTCGGTCGGCGGGGCAGCGGCGTGCGGCCTCCTGCACCTCCGGCGCACCCTTGAAGGTGACGATGCCACTGAAGCTGAGGTAAGCGCCGAGGTCGAGGCAGAGGGCAGCCTCGTCGGGTCCGCCCGTGAAGCAGTGGAAGATGGTCTGCTCGGGCACCCCCTCGGCGCGCAGTACGTCGAAGGTGTCGGGCCACGCGTCGCGAGTGTGGATCACCAGCGGCAGCCGACGTTCGTGGGCCAGTTGGATCTGCTCGGCGAAGGCGGTGCGCTGGGCATCGCGGGGCGAGTGGTCGTAGTAGTGGTCGAGGCCGCACTCGCCCACGGCGATCACGTTCGGGTCGTCGAGGAAATGGGCGATGGTGTCGACGCCATGGCGGGCCTCGTGAGGATGCAGGCCGGCGGTGGCGAACACTCCATCGTGGGTGCGGGCGATGTCGATGGCCGCGGCGGTGGTGGCGGCATCGCACCCGACGTTGATCATCGTGTCGATGCCGGCCTCGCGAGCGGCGCGCAGCACGTCGTCGAGCGGAACGCCCCGCGTGTCGTAGAGGTGGCAGTGGGTGTCGACGTAGTTCATCGCCGCGGGAACAGCGGGTCGCCCTTCACCACGGTGAGCCCGCCGGGGTAGCCACCCCACGCTGCTGCATCGGGGAGGCGCTGTTCGGTGACGTCACCGGGCAGGCCGATGCGTTCCCACACCGCTTGGCTGGACGCCGGCACCGCCGGTGAGGCCAGCAGTGCCACGATGCGCAGCGCTTCGAGGGCGTCACCCATCACGGCATCGAGCGCTGGCGAGGGCTCGGCCTTCCACGGTTCGTGCGCCTCGAGGTACGCGTTGGTGGCGCGGATGAGGCTCCAGGTGGCGTCGAGCGCCTTGCTCGGCTGGAGGTCGTCCCATGCCGCTGCGGCGCCCTGGTAGGCCTGCTGGGCCACGGTCGCCAGCGACGAGTTCGCCGACGGCGCGGGCCCCACTCCGCCGCACTTCTTGCCCACCACGGTGGCGACGCGTGACAGCAGGTTGCCGAGGTTGTTGGCGAGGTCGGAGTTGTAGCGGGCGATGAGGCCTTCGTAGGTGAAGTCGCCGTCCTGCCCGTAGGCGGTCTCGG
>CAZQPJ010000281.1:0-3634 GCA_964595105.1 uncultured Bifidobacterium sp. | reverse complement strand
AGCAGATGATGACCTGGCCCGACGGTGACGGCCCGAACATGATCCTCGACGACGGTGGTGACGCCACGCTGCTGCTCCACAAGGGCGTCGAGTTCGAGAAGAGCGGCGAGGTGCCCGACCCCACCACTGCCAGCAACGCCGAGTTCGCCATCGTGCTCGGTCTGCTGCAGCGGTCGCTGAAGACCGACCCGACGAAGTGGACCCGGATGGCCGCCGGCATCAAGGGCGTCACCGAGGAGACCACCACTGGTGTGATGCGCCTCTACAAGATGCACGAACGGGGCGAGTTGCTCTTCCCGGCCATCAACGTGAACGACTCGGTCACCAAGAGCAAGTTCGACAACCTGTACGGCTGCCGTCACTCGCTGGTCGATGCCATCTGTCGTGCCACCGACGTGATGCTCGCCGGCAAGGTCGCCGTGGTCTGCGGCTACGGCGACGTGGGCAAGGGCTGCGCACAGGCGCTCACCGGCCAGGGCGCCCGCGTCATCATCACCGAGATCGATCCCATCAACGCGCTGCAGGCAGCGATGGAGGGCTACCAGGTGACGGTGCTCGACGAGGTGGTCGGGTCCGCCGACATCTTCGTGTCGGCCACCGGGAACGACCACATCATCACGGTCGACCACATGGCCCGCATGAAGCACAACGCCATCGCCAGAAACATCGGCCACTTCGACCGCGAGACCAACATGGCCGGCCTCGCACGCAGTGGTGCCACCCGCGACGAACTGAAGCCGGGAACCGACCTGTGGACGTTCGACGACGGCCACAGCATCATCGTGTTGGCCGAAGGCCGTCTCGTGAACCTCGGCTGCGCCACCGGTCACCCGAGCTTCGTGATGAGTTGCTCGTTCAGCAACCAGGTGATCGCGCAGATGGAACTGTTCGCGCACACCGACAACTACCCGCTCGGCGTGTACGTGTTGCCGAAGCGGCTCGACGAGAAGGTGGCGGCGTTGCACCTCGATGCGCTGGGCGTGAAGCTCACCAAGCTCACCGACGAGCAGGCCGAGTACCTGGGTGTCGACCCGAGCGGCCCGTTCAAGAGCGAGCACTACCGCTACTGACGCCGTCGCCCCAGCCCGCCCCCACCCCGACGGGCCGGCGAGACCCCACCCCAAACCCACCCCAACTCCACCCCAACTCCACCCCAACTCGCGAGGACGTCGCGGCCCTTTCGTCGTGCCGCGAGGTCACGGGCGCGACGTCCTCGCGGGTGGGGCGGGGGTGGCGCAGGGGCGGGGGAGTCAGTGGGCGGGGGTCGGGGTGGTCTGGTCGCCGCGGATTCGCAGGCGAGGCAGGAAGAGCTGCACCAATGGGCCGATGCCGAACGTGAACGCCAGCGTCCCGACCCCGACGGTGCCCCCCAGCAGCAGGCCCACGACGAGCGCGGCGACCTCGACGCCGGTGCGGGCGAATCGCACGCTCACACCGCGTTTGGAGAGCCCGAGCATGAGGCCGTCGCGCGGGCCCGAACCGAGCCCGGCGCCGATGTAGAGCCCGGAGCCCACGGCGATGCTCACGAGACCGCCGGCCACGTAGAGCAGGCGCGGTAGCAGAAGGGCGGTGGACGGCAGGCGGTCGTCGATCAGGTACACGACGAGGCCGATCTCGATGGCGTTCAGCACGGTGCCGAGGCCGAGGCGTTCGCGCAACGGAATCCAGAGCAGCAGGATGAACACTCCGGTGATCTCGATGACGATGCCCACCGGGATGCCGGTCAGCTTGCTGACGCCCTTGTGAAACACGTCCCACGGCGCGAGGCCCAGGTCGCCGGTGAGGAACATGTTGATGCCCAACCCGAAGAACGCGAGGCCGACCACACAACGCAGGATGCGCTCCGGTCGGCGGTCGGACGGGAGCGGCATGAACATCGAGGCGACCCTAGCGGTATCCCTGTCACACCCTCGGGACAAGATGCCGCCATGTTCACCGCCACCACGTGCGCAGGCTGCAATCAGCCAGGTTTCGTTCTCTGCGACCGCTGCCGTTTCTCGCTGTCGAGCGCGCCATCGGTGCTCTCAGCAGGGGGAGTGCTGGCGGCGGTGCCCTTCGAGGGCGTCGGCCGGCAGGTGGTGCTCGCCCTGAAGTACCGCAATCACCGCCGAATTGCGCGGGTTCTGGCGGAGGTGATGGTGCAGCGGTGGTCGGCGTTGGGCAGCGACCCCGTCGATGTGGTCACGTGGGCTCCCACCGGCGCCCGGCGCGCCGGCGAGCGGGGCTTCGACCAGGCGGAGATGCTGGCTCGGGCAGTGGCCCGGCGGCTCGGTGTCCCCTGCCGGAGGATGCTCTACCGCACCCATGGTGCGCCGCAGACGGGGCGTTCCCGCGCCGAGCGCCTGCAGGGGCCCGGGTACCGTGGCCGGTCGCCTCGGTCGGGGCTTCGGGTGCTGCTCATCGACGACGTTGTCACCACGGGCGCCACACTGGAGGCAGCGCGTCGTTCGTTGCTCGACGCCGGAGTGGGCGAGGTGGTGGCGCTCGCCGTGGCGGCAACGCCCGGTCACGGGCAGGCTCAGTGGCGCAGGCCGGCCCAGTTGCGCACGGTGGTCACGGCCGGCATCGGGTCCTCGTCGACCACCACGGCCAGCATTCCCACCGACTCCGCTGCCGTCACGTTGGTGGGCACATCGTCGAGGAATGCCGAGCGCGCCGGGTCGGCGCCCAGCCTCTCGAGAGCGAGCTGATAGATCGCCGGGTTCGGTTTGCGGAGACCCACCTCGTGGCTGTCGACGACGTCGTCGAACAGCGTGTCGAACGGCAACATCGCCCGCCAGCTGCTGCGGAACTCGGCGACGTTGTTCGTGAGCACTCCGAGCCGTATCCCCGCCGCCTTCAGGTCGTGCACCAACTGCACCACGGGCTCGTTGAGCCGGAACTCGATCATCGGCGCCCCGCCCGGCGGCGGTGGGGGCAGTTCGATGCCGGCTGCTTTCAACGCATCGCGGTTGAGCCTGCGGTTTTCCTCGAGCGTGATCTCTCCTCGCTCCAGCCGATGCCACGGGTGGTCGCCATCGGTGCCGTAGTCGCCCAGCAATACGGCTCGCACCACCTCGGCATGTTCTGGCGGGAACCGCTTCGAGAAGTCGCTGTGGCGGCCGTTCTCCGCCAGGACGCCGCCGACGTCGAAGATCACCGTGTCGACCAGCCGTTCCATGGCCGCAGTCTGACGGGTGCGACGGTCGGCCGACGAGTCCGACCGGTAGGCTTCCCAGCCACATGGGCATCCTCGACCGCATCCTCCGCGCTGGTGAAGGCAAGAAGCTGAAGGCCCTCCAAGGCCTCGTTCCCGACATCAACCGTCTCGAATCCTCCATGGTGGCGCTGTCGGACGATGCGCTCCGTGCCAAGACCGCCGAGTTCCGCACCCGACTCGACCGCGGCGAACCGCTCGACGACCTGCTGGTCGAGGCATTCGCGGTGATGCGCGAGTCGGCCAAGCGAGTGATCGGCCAGCGTCACTTCGACGTGCAGTTGATGGGTGGCGCAGCGCTGCACTTCGGTTGGATCGCCGAGATGAAGACCGGCGAGGGCAAGACCCTCGTCAGCACCCTGCCCGCCTACCTCAACGGCCTCACGGGCAAGGGCGTGCACCTGGTGACGGTGAACGACTACCTCGCTCGCTTCCACG
>CAZQPJ010000280.1:0-3637 GCA_964595105.1 uncultured Bifidobacterium sp. | reverse complement strand
GCCACCAACGCCATGCTGGTGGAGAAGGCACGCACCCTCCTCGAGACGATGGGCGTGCGCCTCATGAGCCCACAGGCCGTGCGCGACAAGCTGAAGCTGGTGAAGCGCTGACATGAGCCCCATCCCCGGCATCAGCACGGTCGGCCTGCTCGGCGGCGGTGTCATCGGCGGCGGCTGGGCCGCGCGATTCCTCCTGAACGGCGTCGACGTGAAGCTCTACGACCCCGATCCCGAAGCGCCACGCAAGGTGGGCGAGGTGTTGGCCAACGCCCGACGGGCGATGCACAAGCTCTATCAGCCGACGTTGCCTCCGGAGGGAACGCTCACGTTCGTCGCCACCCCCGAGGAAGCCGCCACGGGCGTCGACTTCGTGCAGGAGAGCGCGCCGGAGCGGATGGAACTCAAACAGCAACTGCTGCGCCGGGCGAGCGCCGTGGCACCGGCCCACGTGGTGTTCGGCTCCAGCACCTCGGGCCTCCTGCCGAGCGTGATGCAGGAGGGCATGACCCACCCGGAGCGCCTCGTGGTGGGCCACCCGTTCAACCCGGTGTACCTGATGCCGCTCGTGGAGGTGTGCGGCGGAGCGCTCACCTCCGACGCCACGAAGCAGCGCGCCGCCGAGATCTACGACGCCATCGGCATGCGTCCGCTGCACCTCGACGTGGAGATCGACGGATTCGTCGCCGACCGCCTCATGGAGGCCCTCTGGCGCGAGGCGCTGTGGATGGTGCACGACGGTGTTGCCACCGCAGAGCAGATCGACGATGCGATGCGGTTCGGGCCCGGCCTCCGCTGGAGCTTCATGGGGACCTTCCTCGTTTACCGCATCGCCGGCGGCGAGGCGGGCATGCGGCACTTCATGGCCCAGTTCGGTCCGTCGCTGAAGTGGCCGTGGACGAAGTTGATGGACGTACCGGAACTCAACGACGAACTGCTCGAACTCATCGTGTCGCAGAGCGATGCGCAGGCGGGCACCGCCAGCATCCGCGAACTCGAGGTGCTGCGCGACGACTGCCTCATCGCGGTGATGAAGGGCCTTCGTGGTCAGGACTTCGGCGCCGGCCAGGTGCTCGACAAGTTCGAGCGTCGCCTGTTCGACCGTGCCGGCTCGAGCCCCGACGAGCACGACCTGTCGAAACCGCTGCGCCTCTACGAGGTGACCGTGCCCACCGATTGGGTCGATTACAACGGCCACATGAACGACAGCCGTTTCTTCCAGGTCACCAGCGAGGCAGGCGACCGGCTGATGAGGTTCATCGGCATCGATGATGAGTACCTCGCCCACAGCAGTTACTACACGGTCGAGAGCCACATGAACTTCGGCGCACAGGCGATGGCCGGCGACCGGCTGTACGCCACCGTGCAACTGCTGTCGCACGACGAGAAGCGCCTGCACCACTTCACCAGCATTCACCGGTCCGTCGACGACGCCGTGGTGGCCACCGGCGAGCACATGATGCTGCACGTCGACACCGAAGCCGGAAAGGCCTCGCCCGCTGCTCCGGCCCTGCTCGCAACCCTCGACCGCCTTGCGGCGCATCACTCGCAGTTGCCCCGGCCCACCCATGCGGGCCGGTTCGTCGGTCAGCCTCGCGCCTGACCCACTGCTTCCCGATCCCACGTCGTGGGCGTGATGCCCCGTGTGCGCAGCACGGCCTTCTCCACCTTCGCCGTCGGCGTGCGCGGCAGGTCGTCGACCACGTCGACGTACCTCGGCACCATGTGCCGGGCCATCCGTTCGGCGCAGAAGTCGGTGAGTTCAACGGGGCTCAGTTGCGCGCCATCGCGCAGCACCACGGCCACCATCACGTCGTCCTCGGTGAGTTCGCTCGGCACGCCGTACGCCGCCGCGTCGGCCACGGACGGATGCAGTTTCACCGCTTCCTCCACCTCGAACGACGAGATGTTCTCACCACGGCGACGGATGCTGTCGGTGAGCCGCCCGACGAAGTAGTACCAGCCCTCCTCGTCGCGGCGCAGCAGATCGCCGGTGTGAAACCAACCGTCGGGACGCGATGCCGCAGTGGCCTCCGGCATGCCGTGGTAGCCGACGCTCATCAGGGCCGGGTCGTCCGACCGCAGCAGCAGTTCCCCCGCCACCCCATCGGGCACGAGGGCACCGGTCTCGTCGACGAGTCTCGCCTCGTACCCGTCCACCAGCACGCCGCACGAACCGGCACGCCGGGGCACGTCGACAGGGTGGTAGATCGGCACACCTGCGTCGGTGCTGCCGTAGAGCTCGACGAGCTGGAGGCCGAAGCGCTGCTCGAACTCGGTGGCCGTCTCGGGAATCGGGACACCCCACGCAAGGCGGACGGGGTTGTCGATGTCGTCGGGCCGGGCCGGCGCCTTGTGCAGCAAGCTCAACGTGGCACCCATGAAGTCGAACACCGTCGCACCGAACCGGCGGACCTCCGGCCAGAAGCCCGACACCGAGAATCGTTCGCCGATAGCGGCCACCCCGCCGAGATGCAGCGCCGGCGCCACCGTGAGCACCGCCGCATCGATGTGGAACAGCGGGAACGGGCAGTACAGCACGTCGTCGGAGCGCAAACCCAGGTGCCGCACCATCAACTCGCCCTGGCCGAGTGCATAGCGATGGCTGAGCACACAGCCCTTCGACGGGCCGGTGCTGCCGGACGTGAACATCACCATCAGCGGATCGGGGGGCAGGTGCGGCGATGGCGCCGGCCGTCGGCCCGGCTGCTCGATGTCCCCGAGAGCCACATGGCGAACCGTCGGAAGGCTCGAGGCACAGTCGCCACCGACGTCGACCACGGTGCGCAACTCCGGCATCGAACCGATCACCTCACCCACCGCCGCAGCGCACGACGGGTGCAGCACCAGCGTTCGGGCGCCCGTGCGTCCGAGTGCAGCGGCCAACGCTGGGCCGCGGAAGGCCGTGTTCACGAGGCACGCCAGCACGCCCAGCGACGCGAGGGCGAACCACACCAGGACGAACTCCTGTGAGTTCGGCACCAGCACCGGCACCACATCGCCGGAGCGCACACCCTCATCGAACAGGCCGGCCGCAATGGCGAGCGATCGTTCGTGCACTTCTCCGTAGGTGAGGTCACCCTCCATGAACCGGAGGAAGACGTGACCGGGTTGCACGGCGGCGCGCGCCGCCAGCAGACCGTCGAACGTGTGGCCAAGAGGCCCGGGAGCGACCACTCCTGACATGGGTGGTGCCAACGTTAGAGTCCGCACGTGGCCCACCAGTACTCCACCGTGCTCTCGACCCTCGACGAAGGCGTTCGCACCATCACGCTGAACCGCCCCGACAGCCTCAATGCGATGAACCGGCAACTCATCGACGATGTCGCCGCGGCCTTCGACGACGCGAACGCCGACGACGAGACGCGGGTGATCATCCTCACCGGCGCCGGTCGCGCGTTCTGCGCCGGCGATGACCGCCACGAGCACGTCCACCCCGACACCGAAGCACAGGCCCGCGACCTCGTCGACGCCATCCAGCGCGCCACCGAGGCCATCGTGTTCGGCCGTTGTCCCGTGGTGGGGGCCATCAACGGATGGGCCGTCGGCGGCGGCTTCGAGTGGGCCATCAACTGCGACTTCCCGGTGTGGGCCGAGAGCGCGAGGGCCTTCTTTCCGGAGGTGTCGCTCAACCTCTTCG
>CAZQPJ010000279.1:0-3655 GCA_964595105.1 uncultured Bifidobacterium sp. | reverse complement strand
CGGTCTTCGACAGCTCCGACACCACCGGCGAGCCGCACGTGGGGCAGAAGCGGCGACGCACGTAGACGTCGTCGTTGTTCTCGCCTCGCTCCTCGTAGGTGGAGAGTTCGCCCTGCAGCGCCAGCTGTGACTGGTGCACGATGAGGTTCACCGAGAACGCCCCGCCGCTCTGCCGTTGGCAGTGGTCGCAGTGGCAGACCGCGGTGGCGATGATGTCGCCGCTCAACTCGTAGGAAACGGCACCACACAGACAACGCCCTGTTCGCATGCGGTCACCGTACTTCGCTGTGCGTCGGGCGTTGTGAACCCGTGCGTTCGGTCGGTAGCGTTCAGTCAACCGACGCGGGGTGGAGCAGCTCGGTAGCTCGTCGGGCTCATAACCCGAAGGTCACAGGTTCAAATCCTGTCCCCGCCACCAAGTGCACGAAGGCCGCCCGGAAGGGCGGCCTTCGTCGTTCTCGCACATCCTGGGTCCCCCGCCGCTTGCGAGACCTGAAGCGGTCAGGCGAGACCGACCCAAACGGTCGCTTTGACCTGACCAGGTCCGTGGCAGGGCCCCGCCGCCGGCCCGGCGTCGCCGCTGTCGCACCAGGGCGGCCGGCGGTCGACGCACGCTGGTCCGCGCGGAGTTGACGCGGAGCGTCGGTGTGCTCGCCGCGCGTGAGATTTCGGGACGGGCGGTGACGATTTCTTGGGAATTACGAGATGGGCTGTTGTCAGAGCCACTGTCAGATGAGACACTCCGCGGGACGACCTCGGGGGTGGGCCTGGCCATTGCCGTGGAGAACATGTGGGGAGCATCATGTTCGCACCCGGCTCTTTTGCCGTATTCACCCGTATGGGCTCGGGCGCACGCGCCCCACGAGGCCTCGTAGTGCTGGCGACGACTGCCGTGGTGGTCGCCGGTCTCGCAGTGGGGACGTCGCCCGTCTCGGCGGCCCCCTCGGTGACGATCTCGAACCTCCCGGTGGTCGCTTCGGTGGGGTCGACCTTCACCCCGACCTACTCGGGTGGCTTCACGGGCACCGCGTCGGTCGCGTCGTCGACCGCGACGGTCTGCACCGTGTCGTCGGGCGTCGTGTCGTTCGTTTCGAGCGGAGCGTGCGTGCTCACGCCGAGCGCCACCGATCCGCTGACCGGTTCGGCGCAGGTGGTCTGGGTGGGAACGCAGCGTGTGTACAACGGTCCCAACGGCACGGTGAACTCCATGGCGCAGGACGCCGACGGCATCACGTACGCGGGTGGCAACTTCACGAAGTGGGACGCTGCGGTGACCGGCGGCGGCGCAGTGGTGCTCGACGCCTCGTGGCCGGCGCCCAGTGTCGACCGCACTCGCGCGGCAGTCGCCGGCACGGTGTCCGCCTCGGCGCCCGACGGCTCGGGTGGTTGGTACATCGGCGGGTCGTTCACCAGCGTGGGCGGAGTCGATCGCAACAACCTGGCGCACATTCTCGCCGACGGCAGCGTCGACGGCTCGTGGAACCCCAATGCCGACGCGCAGGTGTCGACCCTGGCGGTGTCGGGCACCACGGTGTACGTGGGCGGGAAGTTCACCACCATCGGCGGCACCGCCCGCAGCAGGCTTGCTGCGATTGGCACCGATGGCACGCTGACGTCGTGGGATCCGAACGCGAGCAACGACGTCCTCTCGCTGGCGGTGTCGAACTCGACGGTGTACGTGGGCGGCCGATTCACCACCATCGGTGGCACCGCCCGCAGCAAGCTCGCGGCGATCGGCACCGATGGCACGTTGGCGTCGTGGGACCCCAGCCCGAACAACAACGTGTGGGCAGTGGCGGTGTCCGGCTCGACCGTGTACGCCGGTGGCGAGTTCACCACCATCGGCGGCACCGCCCGCAGCAGGCTTGCTGCGATCGGCACCGATGGCACGCTGGCGTCGTGGGATCCCAGCGCAAGTGGTGGCACCGTGATGGCGCTGGCGGTGTCGGGAACCACCGTGTACGCGGGCGGTCTCTTCACCACGGTTGGTACGTCGACTCGCACCGGCCTTGCGGCGATCAATTCCGACGGCACGGTGAATGCGTGGGACCCTGGCCCCAACATCGCCTCGGTGACATCGATCTCGGTTTCAGGCTCCACGCTCTATCTGGGCGGTGGGTTCCTGGCCTTCGGTGGCGCGACCACGCGCAACCGCCTTGCCGCGATCGGCACCGATGGCGCCCTCACGTCGTGGGACCCCAACGCCGACGGCACCGTGAATGCGGTGGCGGTGTCGGGTTCGAATGTCTACGTGGGTGGTGCCTTCAGCAACGTCGGTGGAACCGCGCGCGGCAAGCTCGCTGCGATCACCACTGCAGGTGTGCTGGCCAGCTGGAACCCGACGGCCAACAGCACGGTCAATGCGTTGGCGATTTCCGGCACGACGGTGTTCATCGGTGGTGCGTTCACCACCATCACCACCAGTTCCACCACCGGCCGCACCTACGCGGCGGCGGTCGACACGTCGGGCGTGCTGCAGTCGTGGTACCCGGTGCTGAACGGCGAGGCCAAGACCCTGCAGGTGTCGGGCACCACCGTGTACATGGGCGGCTCGTTCACCCAGGCGTTCAAGGCGGCCGGCGTCAGCTGTTCGGGCAGTGGCGGAGCACTGTCAATGTCCGGCATCTCGGGCATGCTCAACTTCATCAAGGCCGGCGACATCATGACCGGCACCAACATCCAGTCGGGCACGACGGTGGCTTCGTACAACTCGGCCACTCGTGTGCTGGTGCCGAGCAAGAGTGCGGGTACGTGTTCATCGGTGACGTTCACCAAGCCGCGAAACCGGCTTGCGTCCCTGTCGACCACGGCGACCCAGCAGTACAACTTCACCACCTGGAACCCGAACGCCGGCAACACGGTGAACAGCCTGGCCGTGAACTCGGCCGGCAGCGTGGTGTACGCCGGTGGCGCGTTCCTGTCCGTCGGTGGCACGGGCCGCAAGTTCCTCGCTGCGATCAACACCGACACCACCGGCACGCTGGTGTCGACCTGGGACCCGAACGCCAACGCGGCAGTGAACGCTCTGGCGGTGTCGAGTTCGTACATCTACGCCGGTGGCGCGTTCACGACGTTGGGTCTGTCGACGTCGTTGACGACCCGCAACGGCCTGGCGGCCATCGCCAGTGATGGCACGATCTCCGCCTGGAACCCCAACGCCGACGGAGCCGTCAAGTCCTTGCTGCTGTCGTCCGGGTCGACCATCCACGTAGGTGGCTCGTTCAACCGAGTGGCCTATTCGACGAGTGCGTCGCCCGTCTACACGCCGTTGCTGAACGCCGACTACGTGCGTGTGACGGCCTCGTCGCCGGGTTCGATCCAATACGGCTCGGCGGTCCCGTCGATCACGTACTCGTCGCAGCCGTCGACCACCTCGGCCGACTGGACCACCGAGCCGACGTGTGCGGTCTATGCGTCCTCCGACACGACCTACGCCACTGCGCTCACCGGTTCAGCGGTAGCGCCGGGTACGTACGTGACGCACTGCTCCGGTGGCACGCTGGCGGCCTCGGGCCTCACTGCCGTGTACGTCAACGGTTCATTGGTGATCACCAAGCGGTCGGTCACCATCACCGCGTCGTCACCATCGGTCGACTCGTCGACGTCGGTGCCGTCGATCGGGTACTCGACGTCGCCGGCGACGGTGGCGGCGGAT
>CAZQPJ010000278.1:0-3660 GCA_964595105.1 uncultured Bifidobacterium sp. | reverse complement strand
CACCTTGCCGAACATCTCGCTCGAACTCGCCTGGTAGAACCGAATCGGGTTGTTCTGCGCGCCTCCCACCATTCGAATGGCCTCGAGCATGCGCAGTACACCGAGGCCCGTGATGTTCGCCGTGAGTTCGGCCTGGTTGAAGCTGAGCGCCACGAACGAGATGGCCCCGAGGTTGTACACCTCGTCGGGTTGTGCGGTGTCGAGAGCCTTCACCAGCGACGGCAGGTCGGCGAGGTCGCCGGGCACCGGCTCCACATACGGGAACTCGTCGCGCATCTGGGTGAACTTCGGGTTGTTCTGGCCCTTCACCATGCCGAACACCTCGTAGCCCTTGCCGTGCAGGAACTCCGCCAGATGCTGGCCGTCCTGCCCGGTGATACCGGTGATGAATGCGCGGGGCATGGTGATGATCGCTCCGTTCGTGGGGTCGCCCGATTCTACGGGTCGATGGTGGTTGCCGTCGCCATTCGTCGTGCGCTGGCGAAACCCGCCGGCCGGTCTTAGCCTTGCGTCCCACATGCGTCGTCTCCGTGTTGCGTTCGACAGCGGGCCGCTCCACGGCCAGCAGACCGGGATCGGTCGTGCCGTCGAGTCGATGCTCGCCGACCTCCGCGAGCGCGACGACGTGACGGTCGAGCCCTACCTCCTGTCGTTCCGGGCCCGCGTTGCCCACACCGAGCGCCGCCTCCCACTGCCCGCCCGGTTCGCGCTGCGCACCTGGGCCCGCACCGCTCATCCGCGTGTCGATCGCTGGCTGGGTGACCCCGATGTGGTCCACGGCACGAACTACGTCGTGCCACCCACCCGCACGCCCACCGTGGTGTCGGTGTACGACTGCTGGTTCCTCGAGCACCCCGATCAGGCGTTGCCCGACGTCCGCCTCGCTGGTCGGGTGCTGCGCGCAGCCATCGGCCGGGGCGCCGTGGTGCACACCAGCTCGGCGGCCACGGAGGCAACGGTGCGTCGACTGTTCCCGGGCGCACCCGTGCGCACCGTGCACCTCGGCCCGCTGCCGCTCGCACCACCGGCCCCTCACTCGCCGCTCCCCCAGTTGGCCGAGCGACCGTTCGTGCTGGCGATCGGCACTGTCGAGCCACGCAAGAACCTCACCACGCTCGTACGCGCCTTCGGCGAGTTGGCAGCGAATCACGCCGAGGTCGCATTGGTACTCGCCGGCGGCGACGGCGGCCACGGTTCCGCGGTTCGGGCCGCCATCGACGCACTCGGACCCGGTGTCAGCGAGCGAGTGCTGGTGACGGGTCGGGTCGACGATGCGGCCCGTTCGTGGCTGCTGCACCATGCGGCGGCGCTCGCCTACCCGTCGCTCGACGAGGGCTTCGGCTTCCCGTTGCTCGAGGGCATGCGCGCTCGCACACCGGTGGTGGCCGCCCGTGCAGGGTCGATTCCCGAAGTGGCGGGCGACGCCGCACTGCTCGTCGACCCGCTCGATCATCACGGCCTCGGCGAAGCCCTGTTCGAGGTGATCACCGACCACGAACTCGCCGATCGCCTCCGCGTCGCAGGCGACCTGCGGCTGCCGACGTTCTCCTGGACGGCCTGTGCCGACGGATTGGTCGACCTGTACGGTCGGGCCATGCGCTCCGAACTGGACGACCTGCTATGACCATCACCGTGCTGTGCGGCGGTGTTGGAGCCGCCCGGTTCCTCCGCGCGCTCGCCGGTGTGTGGCCGACTGCCGACACGGTGGGCATCGTGAACACGGGCGACGACACCGTGATGCACGGCCTCAGCATCTCGCCCGACCTCGACACCATCACCTACACGCTCGCCGACGCCATCGACCCCGAGCGTGGTTGGGGCCTCCGCGACGAGACCTGGGGGGCGATGGCAGCACTCGCCCGATTCGCCGATGTCCGGCCCACTGGCTCGTCCGCCGCACCGACGTGGTTCAACCTCGGCGACCACGACCTGGCCACCCACTTCTACCGAACTGCCCGGCTCGCCGAGGGCGCCGACCTCACCACCGTCACCGCGGAGGTGGCACAGGCGTTCGGGCTCGGGGTGCGCCTCGTCCCCATGACCGACCAGCGAGTGACCACCATGGTGGCGCTCGCCGACGAGGGCATCGAGGTGCCCTTCCAGGAGTACTTCGTGCAGCGGCGCCACGGTGTGCCGGTGTCCGGCGTGCGCTTCGACGGGGCCGACAGCGCCTCCCTGTCGCCCGCTGCCGCCACCGCGCTCGAACTCGCCGACGCCGTGGTGGTGGCGCCCTCCAACCCGATCGTGTCGATCGGGCCGATTCGAGCACTCGAAGGAGTCGACCGACTGCTGGCAGCCCGCCGCGACTCGGTGGTGGGCATCTCACCCATCATCGGAGGCGCCGCGCTGAAGGGCCCGGCCGACCGCATGCTGGTGGAACTCGGTCATGAACCGTCGGTGGTGGGCGTGGCCCGTCTCTACGCGCCGATCGCCTCGGCCCTGGTCATCGACCCTGTCGACCAGCACCTTGCCGAGGCGGTCGAGGCTGAGGGCATGCGCGCCATCGTGACCCCGAGCATCATGAGCTCGGCCGAGGTCGGCCACGAACTGGCACGGCGCACACTGGCCGCAGCCGGCATCAACTGCTGAGGCTGCGGAGGCCGGTTGCGAGATCGGTCCACGGAGCCCAGGCGAGATGAATCCGGGCGCGTGTGACGGCCAACGCGAAGCGGCCGACATCGTCGACCCGGCGCGGCGACGGTGCGGGCGCCTTGCCGCCCGGCCCCACCATCAGGTCCCACACATCGCGAACCGACACGGCGACGCCGGACCCGACGTTCACCACCAGTCCGCCGCCCTTCTGGGCCGCCCGCACGAGCGCATCCACCGCATCATCCACGAAGAGGAAGTCGCGGGTCTGACGTCCATCCCCGTGCATCAAGGGCGCGACGTCCTCGCGGCGGGCGTGGGCGAAGGCACCCACCACGCCACCGTCGGGGCGCTGGCGAGGGCCGTAGACGTTCGACATGGCGAGGGCGGTGTATTCCACGGCGTGCAGTTCGCGGTACGCGGCCAGCAGTTCGGCCACCGTGCGGGTGATGACGCCGCGCACGCCCACCGGGTTCCAGGTCTGGCTCTCCTTGATGGGCTGCTCCTTCGACGACACATCGCCATAGAGCGACACGGCCGAGAGCACCACCACCACCTTCACCTCACCGCGGTGGCGTGCCGCCTCGAGCACCGAGATGAGCGACGCCAGGGTCGATGCCGCCGTGTGCTCCGCAGGCTCGCCGGGCGGCAACAGCCCGAGGTGGTAGATCACTTCCGGCTCGCGCATCGCCACCAGACCGTCGAACTCCGGCGCAGCGGCATCGAGCGTGTGGATCTTCAGGTCGCCGCCCACCGTGCGCGCCTCGGCGAGGTTCGACAACGAGCCGGTGGCGAGATGGTCGACCACGTCGACCGACCACCCCTCGGCCAGCAGCCGTTCGGTGAGGTGCGAGCCGACGAAACCGGCCCCACCCACCACCATCGCCCTCACGTGGGTTCGGGTCGACGCTCGCCGAGCACGTGCTCGCCCGGGAGCACTGCACCGTCGGCGCCCACCACACTGTTGCGCACCTCGGCGTGCTCACCGATTCGACCCATCACCACCGAGTCTGCCACCACGGCCCCGGCTGCCACGACCGACCCTGCCAGCAGCACCGACCCGGTGACCAC
>CAZQPJ010000277.1:0-3661 GCA_964595105.1 uncultured Bifidobacterium sp. | reverse complement strand
AACCGCATGGAGGGCGGCCTTGTCGGCGACTTCCGTGGCTCATCGCTGGTCGAGGCAGCCTTCGCCGCCGTCTGACGCGGACTCGAGTTCCTCGGGTCGTCCCGAGGAACTTAAGTTCGGGAGAACGTGACGGGCATGCTGGCTGGGCCGAAGATGCCGACGCCGTCGGGCTTCCACGTCGTGGGCCCGTCGAGTCGGAGGTCCGGCATGCGACGGGCGAGCAGCGGCAGCGCCTCCTGCAGTTCGGCGCGGGCCAACGCCTGGCCGAGGCAGTAGTGGATGCCGGAGCCGAAGGTCAGTTGCGGCTGGTCGCCCTTCGACGCCGTGATGTCGAACACCGTCGGCTCATTGAAGACGGTGCTATCGCGGTTCGCTTCGGCCAGACCCACCGCCATGAAGGTGCCCGCGGGGAACAGCACGTCTCGGTACTCGATGTCGACACTGGCGAACCGAGCGGTGCCGCGCACCGCACCGAAGTAGCGCATGGCCTCCTCGACCGCTCGCTGGGCGAGTTCGGGGCGTTCGGCCAGCAGCGCCCACTGTTCGGGGTGCTCCGCGAACAGGTTCACGGCGCAGCCCAACTGGTTGCGGGTGGTGTCGGTGCCGCCCACGATGACGGCGTTCACCATCATCACGAGTTCGTCGGTGGACAGCCGGTCCCCGGCTTCCTCCTGGGCGATCAACTCGCTGAGTAGGTCGTCCTGCGGCTTGCCGCGACGCTGGGCGATGAGGTCGCGGGTGTAGGCGTCGAGTTCGTCCTGCGCCGCCATGATCGAGTCCAGCTTCTGCGCCATGTCGAGCGAGAACACCTCGAGCACGTCGTTCGCGAGTCGGCTGAAGAGTTGCCAGTCGCTCTTCGGGGCGCCCAGCAGTTCGCAGATGATCGGGATGGGGTACGGCTCGCAGATGTCGGCGGCGAAGTCGCACCGCCCTGCGTCGACGACCGGGTCGACGAGACCATTGATCACCTCTCGCATGAACGGTCGCAGCCGGTCGGCCGACCGCGGTGAGAAGGCCGGCGCCACGAGGCGGCGCAACCGCGTGTGCACCTCGCCTTCGGCGCTCAGGATGTTCACGCTCTGGCGGGACAGGAACTTCTCGTCGGTGACACCCATCAACTGTGGGATGGCCCCGGCCGCGTTGTGCCAGCGCTTGTCGCGCAGGATGCCGAGCGCGTCCTCGTAGTGCCAGACCGCGTAGCCGAACGGGTTGCGGGCCAGCCAGACGTCGGCGGGCAGGTCGGCGACGTCGGAGGTGCGGCGGCCCTCGAAGGAGGGGAGCTCGAGGGAGTGCGCGGGAACGGCCATGACCGCACGGTAGGCCGCAGGCCGCCCGTCAGGCGAGTGCTGCGAGGGGCTCGACGAACTCCCGCCCGAGGAACTCGGCAACCGGGGCGTTGGTCACCGTGCCGGCGAACGTGTTCAGCCCGTGCGACAGCGCCTCGTCGCGCCGGCAGGCCTCGGCCACTCCGTGGCGGGCGACCTCGAGCTGGTAGGGGAGCGTGGCGTTGGTGAGCGCATAGGTGCTGGTGTGCGGTACTGCGCCGGGCATGTTGCCGACGGCGTAGTGCAGCACGCCGTGCAGTTCGTAGACGGGGTCGTTGTGGGTGGTCTCGTGGATGGTCTCGATGCAGCCGCCCTGGTCCACGGCGACGTCGACGATGACGGCGCCCTTCTTCATGCCGCGCACCATGTCGTCGCTGACGACGACGGGTGCCCGGCCGCCGGCCACCAGCACGGCACCGATCACGAGGTCGGCATCGGCGAGGTTGCGCTCGATGGCGCCGCGGTTGGAGGCGAGCGTGACGATGCGGCCCTTGTTGATCTGGTCGACCCAGCGCAGGCGGTCGAGGTTCTTGTCGAACAGCACCACCTCGGCCTCCATGCCGGCGGCGATCCACGCCGAGTTCCAGCCGACGTTGCCTGCTCCGAGCACCACCACCTTGGCGGGCTGCACGCCGGGGGCGCCGCCCATCAGGACGCCGCGGCCGCCGTTGTGGCGCTCGAGATAGTGGGCACCCATTTGCGGTGCGAGCCGACCCGCCACCTCGCTCATCGGCGCCAGCAACGGCAGTGCCCCTCCGGGCAGTTGGACCGTTTCGTAGGCGAGCGAGGTGCAGCGACTGCGAAGCAACGCCTCGGCGACGGCGGGGTAGGCGGCGAGGTGGAGGTAGGTGAACAGGGTGAGGTCGGGACGGAGGAAGCCGAACTCCTCCTCCTTCGGCTCCTTCACCTTCACCACCATCTGCTGCGCCCAGGCATCGGCGGCGGTGGGCACGATCGTGGCACCGGCGGCCACGTAGTCGGCGTCGTGGATGCTGGCACCCTCTCCAGCGCCGGTCTCGACGTGCACCTGAATGCCGAGTCGTTCGAACTCGCGCACGCCGTCGGGGGTCATGGCCACCCGGTGCTCTGCGGTCTTGATTTCCTTGGGGACGCCAACGGTGGTGATCATGCAGTCATCATCACAATGGCGAATCCGTTGTTCAACGGGTATTGAACGACAATACTGCAGCCATGAGTGTGGAAAATATGGTGATCGACAGTCTCGACCGAAAAATCATCGGAGTTCTCTCCGCCGAGGGTCGGATCAGTTTCAAGGATCTGGCCGATCGCGTGCACCTCGCCCCGAGTTCCGTGGCCGATCGAGTGCGCCGTCTCGAGCACGCCGGCATCATCACCGGCTACCGGGCACTGATCGACCGGGCCGCGTTGGGCCGTGACGTCCGCGCCGTGGTCGACGTGTCGCTGCCGCCCGGTCTCGACCCTGCCGAGTTCGAACAACGCCTCGCGACCCGCGACGAGGTGGCACTGGCCGTGTACGTCACCGGCCCCGCCGACTACACCGTGATCGTCGACTGTGCGGGAGCCGAGGGGCTCGACAGGTTCGTGCGCTGGCTGAAGACGGAGGGCGGCGCGGCGCGAACCGAGAGCAAGTTCGTGTTGAGACCAGTACTCGGCTGAGCGGCCCGTGACTACAGCCGGCGGCCATGAAGACCTTCGAGAACTTCGTCAACGGCCAGCAGTCCGCCACCGCGCCGCTGTCGAGTGCGGCCTGGCCAGCAGTGTGTGGACGAAGGACGTCGGTCGGGCGATGCGAATGGCCTGGCGACTCGATTTCGGGCGCGTCTGGATCAGCACCCACGTTCCGCTCGTTGCCGAGATGTCGCACGGTGGCTACGAGAAGGCGGGTTCCGGGAAGGACCTCTCCATGTACGCCCTCGACGACTACACCCGCATCAAGCACGTGATGGCCAACCTCAACAGTTGATTCACACGGCGCGTTCCGCGCGCGTACACTTCGGCAATGCGCCCTTCGGGGTGTGATTCGACTCGGGGGAGAGAAGTGACCGATACGACGAACGCGGCACGCGGGTCTGTCGAACTTGAGAACGTCACCAAGCGCTTCGGCACGATGGTGGCTGTCGACCGGCTGAACCTCTCGGTGCGCCCGGGCGAGTTCCTCTCGCTGCTCGGCCCCAGTGGCTGCGGCAAAACCACGCTGCTGCGCATGCTGGCCGGTTTCGAGCAGCCCGACGAGGGCGTCATCCGTATCAGCGGTCAGCACGTGCAGGGCATCCCACCGTACAAGCGCGACGTCAACACGGTGTTCCAGGCCTATGCGCTCTTTCCGCACATGACCGTGGCCGAGAACGTCGCCT
>CAZQPJ010000276.1:0-3661 GCA_964595105.1 uncultured Bifidobacterium sp. | reverse complement strand
AGGGATACCGCGGCTGGAAGGGCGACCTCGAGATCGGGTTCTCGCCGTTCGACGCATCACTCGACCGTTTCGTCGACCTCACCAAGGCCGACTTCGTGGGCAAGGATGCACTCGTGGCCGAGAAGGCTGCCGGGTCGCCGTGGCGCTTCGTGTCGATGACCCTCGACGAGGCCGGCGAGGCCGATGCTCCCGCACTGTCGAGCGTCTTCGACGGTGACGAGCGCGTCGGCCTGGTCACCTCGGGCGGCTGGAGCTTCACGCTCGGCCAGAGCATCGCCATCGGGTACGTGCGCCCTCAGTACGAGGCGCCCGGCACCAAGGTGACCGTGCTGGTGCACGGAGTTCGGTGCAGCGCCACGGTGGGAGCCGAGCCGCTGTACGACCCCACCAACGCCCGCATGCGAGCCTGACCCACGCCGAATCGAGGTTTCCGTGCGCACCTGTGCGGCACGGAAACCTCGTTCCGAACGGGTCAGCGGAGGGTGACCGGCACCGGCACGGGCACGGCGACCGGCGCCACGTGGTCGGCGGCCTCCTTGGCGTGGTAACTGCTCCGGGTCAACGGACTGGCCTCCACGTGGCCAATGCCCAGTGACTCGCCGAGCCGAGCCCAGCGCTCGAACTCGGCGGGCTCCGCCCAACGCGCCACGGGCAGGTGGTGCGATGTGGGCCGCAGGTACTGGCCGATGGTGACGATGTCGACACCCAGCGAGGCAAGGTCGGCCAGCAGCCCGTCGACCTCGTCGACCGTCTCGCCCAGACCCACCATGAGACCGGACTTCACCGTGAGGCCAGCGGCCTTCGCCCGTGCCAATACCGACAGGCTGCGCGCATAGCCCGCCGACGGACGCACGGCGCGCTGCAGCCGGGCCACGGTTTCGATGTTGTGGTTGAACACATCGGGCCGAGCGTCGAACAGCAACTGCAACGATGCGTCATCACCCTTGGCGTCGCTGACGAGCGTCTCGACATTGGTGTCCGGGTCGGCAGCACGGATGGCACGAACACATGCCGCCACGTGCGCGAAGCCGCCATCGTCGAGGTCGTCGCGGGCAACCATGGTGAGCACTGCGTGCTGCAGGCCGCTGCTGGCCACGGCCGTCGCAACTCGCTGAGGTTCGTCCGCATCGGGTGCTGAAGGCTTGCGTGTGTCGACCAGGCAGAACCCGCACGCCCGCGTGCAGCGTTCGCCGAGCACCATGAACGTGGCCGTGCCGGAGGCCCAGCACTCGCTGAGATTGGGGCAGCCTGCCTCCTCGCACACGGTCACCAGACCGTGCTCGCGGACGGTGCGCTTCATCGCCAGCACGTCGGCACCCAACTGCACCTTGGGCCGCAGCCATTCAGGCTTGCGCGTGGAGATCGACAGTCCCTCCGCCACGCCGGCTGCCTCCAGTCGGGCCAACGCACGACCAGTCTCGCCGGGGCCCTCGCCGCGCGAGAACGGCGCGAGATCGGCCGGCAGGTGCTTCCACGCCACGTCCTGACGCTCCACAGCGCCGCCGCCCCAGATGTCGGCGGCACGACGGGCGACGATGTCGACCACGTGCTCCACGCTGACGTCGATGCCCTCCTCGAGCAACGACGTCACCGGCTTGTGGCCGATACCGCAGGGCACGATGTGCTCGCGCATGTAGACCAGATCGGTGCGCACATTGAGCGCGAAGCCGTGCATGGCGCGGCCGTTGGCGAGGCGAACACCGATGGCGCAGATCTTGCGCGGGTTGGGGCCGCTCACGCCCACCCACACACCGGGGTACTCGTCGAGGCAGCCGACATCGGCAAGGCCGAGTTCCTGCAAGGTGCGCACCACCAACCGTTGGATGGCGCACACGTGATCGCTCGCGCCGAGCGAGTTGGCAACGTTCACCACCGGGTAGCCCACCAACTGTCCGGGCCCGTGGTAGGTGACGTCGCCGCCACGCTTCACCGCCACCAGTTCGGCACCGACCGCGGCAGGCTCGACGAGCAGGTTGGTCGACAGGTCGGCGCGGGGGCCGTGGGTGAACACGTGCGGGTGTTCGAGCAGCAGGAGATGGTCGAGATGTCCGTGCTCGAACAGCGCCGTCTGTACCGCCAGCGCCTCGCGATATGGCACGCGTCCGAGCCACCGGACGTGCAGCGCGCCGGCGGTCGGCATGGCTAGAGCTCCTGACCCCAGTCGCGGGTCTCGAGGATCTGCTTCACACGAGTGAGGAACCCGGCTGCGTACGCACCGTCGAAGGCGCGGTGGTCCCAGCTCATCGCAAGGTGACCCACCGGGTGGATGACGATGGCCTCGCCGCCGTCGGGAAGCGTCGCCACCACCGGCTTGCGGACGATGGCGTCGGTGCTGAGGATGGCCACCTGCGGCTGGTTGATGATCGGCATCGTCAGCACGCTGCCGGCCGAGCCGTTGTTGCTGATGGTGAACGTGCCGCCGCTGATCTCGTCGGGGCTCAGCTTGCGGCTGCGCGCCCGGCTGGCGAGGTCGTTGATCTCACGGGCGATGGCGCGCAGACGCTTCGTCTCGGCGGAACGCACCACAGGCACCAGCAGCCCCTGGAAGTCGAGGTCGACGGCCACACCCACGTCGATGTAGTCGTGCACCACGAGTTCGTTCTCGCCCACGCTGGCGTTGAGGTGCGGGAACTCGGCCAACGCGTCGACCACCGCACGGGTGATGAACGGCAGATAGGTGAGGCTGAACCCCTCGGCCGCCTTCCACTCGGCCTTCACGGCCGACCGGGTGGCGTCGACATGGGCGTAGTCGACCTCGACCACGCTGAAGGCGTGCGGGCTCACCGACTTGCTCATCACCATGTGGCTGCCGGTGAGCTTTCGAATCTTGGTGAGCGGCACCGAGGTGTCGCGGTCGCCGGAGGCCACCGACGGCGCCGGGGCGGGCGGGGCCGGAGCGACGGGGGCGGGCGCGACGGGAGCCGGAGCGACGGGGGCAGGTGCAACGGGAGCAGGTGCAACGGGAGCCGGCGTCACCGGAGCGGGAGCGGCAGCCAACCTGTCGATGTGGTCGAGCACGTCGTCGCGGGTGATGCGACCTCCGGGGCCGGTGCCGACGAGGTCATCGGGATTGATGCCGTGCTCGGCGACGAGCTTGCGCACCACCGGTGAGAGCAGACGAGCATCACCGGTGAGTGCTTCGGCCGCAGGGGGCGGCGTTGGGGCAGGCGGCGGCGGGGCGACCGGGGCCGGGGGCGGAGCGACAGGGGCCGGGGGCGGCGGGGGCGGCACCGGGGCCGCCTCGGGCTCAGGTGCGGGGGCCGGGGCCGGCTCGGGGGCCGGTGCGGGGGCCGGTTCGGGAGCAGGAGCGACCGGAGCAGGGGCCGGTGCCGCATCCGACGCGCCGACCACCGCGATGACCGCTCCCACGGGCACCGTGTCGCCCTCGTTCGCACGAATCTCGAGCAGCACGCCGGCAACGGGCGAGGGCACCTCGGTGTCGACCTTGTCGGTGCTCACCTCGAACAGAGCCTCGTCGGCCGCGACGGTGTCGCCGACCTTCTTGAACCATCGGGTGATGGTGCCTTCGGTGACGGTTTCACCCAGTTGGGGGAGGGTGACGTCGGCCATGGTGTGTCTCCTTGAGGGTCAGGCGTTCAGGCTACGGCCGGTGAGCGACAGCATCGTCTCACCGAACAGCTCGGTGAGGCTCGGGTGGGGC
>CAZQPJ010000275.1:0-3680 GCA_964595105.1 uncultured Bifidobacterium sp. | reverse complement strand
GGGTACTCGGATGGCGAGGTGGCACTCGGATGGCGAGCTGGCACTCGGACAGGGGGGTGGGGGATGGGGGTGTGCGGCCACAGGACCACTCGCTCGGCGACCTCGTCGCGGTCGACGAGCGCCGGCCAGTAGACGCCGAACGACTGTGCCTCGCCGGGGGCGCCGGTGGCGAAGAACCCGGGGTAGTTCGCCAACGCGAGTTCGATGCAGGCGGAACTGAATGCCCTTCCCACCAGGCGCTCGTCGTGGCTCTTCACGCTCACGTGCAGTCGACCCGATGCTGCCTCCTGCGTGGGGCCGTCACTGGGCGCCGGCACGAACCGAATGTCGGTCTCGTCGAAGCGCTCGCGGCCTCCCAGGCGGGCGAACAGTGCGTCGGTGACCCACGCCGCCTTCTCTGCCTGGTGCAGGCCGGTGAGGACGAACGACATGCGGTTGCGGAACCCGCCGTCGAGGTTGATGCACACCTTGAGCGTGGGAGGCGCCGGGAGGCCTCGCACCCCCGACACTTCCACTCGGTCGGGTGCGACCTCGGCGAGTCGAATCGTGTCGAACCGGGTGACCACGTCGGGGTTCGCGTACTGGGTGCTGCCGATTTCGTAGAGCAATTGGGCGGTCACGGTGCCGACGTTCACCACGCCGCCGGTGCCCGGATGCTTGGTGATGACGGACGAACCATCGCCCGCCACCTCGGCGATGGGGAAGCCCAGAGGGCGAGCGGGCTCGGGAATCTCGTGGAACCACGTGTAGTTCCCGCCGGTGGCCTGGGTGCCGCACTCGATGATGTGACCCGCCACCACCGCACCGGCGAGACGATCCCAGTCGTCGACGTTCCATCCGTGCCACCAGGCTGCGGGACCCACCACCAGCGCGGCGTCGGTCACCCTCGGGCACACCACCACGTCGGCGCCGGCCTGCAGGGCCGCGGCGATGCCCCAGCCGCCGAGGTATGCGTTGGCGCTGACGGGTGTGCCGGTGAGCGGTGCTCCGGTGTCGAGGTGCCGGAGTTGCGGTCGCAGTCCGTCGATGCGGGGCATCAGGTCGTCGCCATCGATGTGCGCCACCTTCACCTCGAGCCCCAGTCGAGCCGCCACCTCGCGGACCTTCTCCGCACAGCCGGCGGGGTTGAGGCCGCCTGCGTTCGTGACCACCTTGATGCCTCGTTCGAGACAGGTCCCGAGCACCTGCTCCATCTGGGTGACGAAGGTGCCTGCGTACCCGAGTTCGCTGTTGCGGCTGCGCTGCTTGTGGAGGATCAGCATCGTCAACTCTGCCAGCCAGTCGCCGGTGAGGACGTCGATGGGGCCACCCTCCACCATCTCCTTCGCCGCCGACAGGCGGTCGCCGAAGAACCCACTGCAGTTGGCGATCACCACCGGTCGTCGGATCCCGCCCTCGGTCATGCGGGCTCGACTCTCACGAGCGGTTGGCCGTGGTCGAGTTGCTGCCCGGCGGCAACGAACACTTCGGCGACGGTGCCGCCCGATGGCGCCACCACCTGGTGTTCCATCTTCATCGCCTCGATGGTCAGCAACGTCTGCCCGGCAGTCACGGTGTCGCCCGGTGCCACCATCACGCGCACCACCTTGCCGGGCATCGGCGCCACGGTCGACCCCGCTCGCCCGGTTTCGTCGGGTGCGGTGAAACGTGGTGGCACGGCCAGGGCGAAGCGTCCGCCGCTGACGTGCACCACGTCGCCCACGACCAGCGTGTGCACACGGTGGAGCCGATCGAGCGTGAGGTCATCGAGTTCGATCGGTCGGCTGTCGACCTGGAGCAGTTCGAGTCGATCGGCGCGGTCGAAGCGGTAGGTCACCGTGTGGGCGCCGACGAGTTGGGTGTGCGGCTGCGACGGGTTGTTGCGCCATCCGATCGGGAAGCGACTGCCAGTCGTTGCCGCACGGACCACGGCGAGGGCGGCTGCCGCCACCTCGAGGTCGGTGGGCGCGGGAGCCGGCCCGAGTTCGGTACGGTCGAGCCATCCCGTGTCGACCCCTTCGGTCGCCGGCCCGTCGACGGTGTCGAGGTCGGCGAGCAGCCTGATGAGGAGTTCCCGGTTCGTCACGGGGCCGCACACGACCGCTCGTTCGAGGGCGACTCGGAGACGGCGGGCCGCATCGGCGCGGTCGGTGCCGAGGGCGATCACCTTCGCGATCATCGAGTCGTAGTGGGACGACACGTCGGAACCTGCTTCGACGGCACTGTCGACGCGCACGCCCGGCATGGAGGGGAACTCGAACGCAGCGAACCTGCCCGAACCGGGCAGGTAACCGCGATACGGGTCTTCGGCACACAAACGCACCTCGATGGCATGACCGACCGGTTCGACTCCCGCCAGCACGGCAGGCGGCAACGGTGCACCCTCCGCGATTCGGAGTTGGAGTTCGACGAGGTCGAGACCGGTGACGGCCTCCGTGACGGGATGCTCCACCTGCAGGCGGGTGTTCATCTCGAGGAAGGAGAACGACCCGTCGCGGTGCAGGAGGAACTCCACCGTGCCGGCGCCCACGTAGCCGACGGCACGTGCCGCAGCGACGGCGGCGGTGAACATGCGTGAGCGCACTGGAGCGTCGACCCGGGGCGATGGGGCTTCCTCCATCACCTTCTGGTGGCGGCGTTGAATGGTGCAGTCGCGCTCGCCGAGTGCCACGACGTTGCCGTGCGTGTCGGCCAGCACCTGCACCTCCACGTGGCGCGCCCCCTCGATGTACCGCTCGACGAACACGGTGCCGTCACCGAATGCCGACGCGGCCTCGCGCTCTGCCGAGGCAATGGCATCGGCGAGTGCTGCGGCGTCTCTCACGATGCGCATGCCGCGTCCGCCGCCGCCGGCCGATGCCTTCACCACCGCCGGCAGGCCGACCTCGTCGAGCGACTCGACGGTGTTGTCGGGTGCGACGGGCACGCCGTGCGCGCGGACGAGACGCTTCGCTTCGATCTTCGAGCCCATGGCGGAGATGGCGGCTGCAGGCGGCCCCACCCACACGAGCCCCGCGGCGATGACCGCCTCGGCGAACGCTGCGTTCTCGGAGAGGAATCCGTAGCCCGGGTGCACGGCCTGTGCGCCCAGTCGCCGTGCGGCATCGACGATGAGGTCGATGCGCAGGTAGGTGTCGGCGGGTGCGGTTCCGGGCAGGCGCACGGCAGCGTCGGCCTCTGCGACGAACGGCGCGCGTGCGTCGGCGTCGCTGTGCACCACCACGGGGCTCACTGCGAGGGCGCGGCAGGTCCGAATGATGCGTCGGGCGATCTCGCCCCGGTTGGCGATGAGCACGGTGTCGATGCGAGGGGAGGAACCCATGTCGGTCACATCCGGAACACGCCGTAGCCGCGTGTGCCCTCGATGGGTGTGTTGTGCACCACGCCGAGGCACAGGCCCAGCACGGTGCGGGTGTCGCGTGGGTCGATGATGCCGTCGTCGTACACCTTGCCGCTCATGAACATCGCCAGCGATTCGCGCTCGATCTGGCCTTCCACCATCTGCCGCATCGCCGCATCGGCATCCTCGTCGAACGGCTTGCCCATGCTCTCCGCCGACTGCCGCGCGACGATGCTCATCACGCCTGCGAGTTGCGCCGGGCCCATCACGGCACTCTTGGCGTTGGGCCACGCGAACAGGAATCGGGGTCCGTACGCCCGGCCGCACATGCCGTAGTTCCCTGCGCCGTAACTGGCCGCCA
>CAZQPJ010000274.1:0-3682 GCA_964595105.1 uncultured Bifidobacterium sp. | reverse complement strand
ATCAACTTCTCGTCGCACCGCGTTGGGCACATGCGTCACCACGCCCACACCAACGACCCCGTTCGCGATCCCGATCACTTCACCGATGGCCGCCTCCGCGAACTGCCGGTGAAGTTCTACGGAATGACGATGCTCTACTCGTTCCTGCCCTTCTTCGCACTGGTGCCGCCGCTGCGGGTGTTGCTGCCGAAGCAGATGCGGGCGGTCTTGGGCAGCCGACAGGCAAGCGGTGCGGAAGGCAAGGCGCAGGTGCGGTTCTGGTTCCTCACCACTCTGGTGCTCGTGGTGAGCTTCATCGCCGGGCACGGGCTGGAGGCCCTGCTGCTCTGGTGGTTGCCGGCTCGCATCCAGCTGTGCTGGCTCATGTTCATCTTCGCGTGGTACCCGCACCATCCGGCGAACGAGACCAGCCGCTATCGCCACACTCGCATCGCGGTGTTCCGCGGTTCGGGTTGGTTGATCCGCGGGCACGACCACCACGCGATGCACCACCTCTACCCGCGAGTGCCGCACTACAGGTTGAAGGCGCTGTGGAACGAGCTCGCCGATGACCTGGTGCCCCTCGGGGTGCGCGCCGAGGGACGGGCGAAGAACGCCACCTCACCCGTGGTGTGGTGACCCGTCGCCGGATCATTGAGCGTGCCTAGAGTCGGCCCCATGGCACGTCGCAACTGCACGGTGACGGTCGACATCGCGGCATCGCCGGTGGCGGTCTGGAAACTGATCTCCGATGTCGAGCGTTGGCCCACGTGGACACCAACCATGACGTCCGTTCGCGTGAGGTCGGGGCAGGGGCTCTCGGTGGGCTCCACCTATGAGGTGAAGCAGCCCGGCCTTGCTCGGTCCCTGTTCAAGGTGGACCGATGCGACGGCGCCTCGTCGTTCTGCTGGTCGGCACGCTCGGCGGGCGTTCACACGATGGCCGATCACGTCATCACGGAAGGTCCCGGCGGCGGCAGTCGGCTCACGCTCGCGCTCACCATGGAAGGCCCGCTCGCTCCGGTGGTGTGGCTCGTTGCCGGGCGCAAGGTTCGCCGGTTCGTCGACACGGAGGCGGCATCGGCAAAGGCTGCGGTCGAGACGGCTGCGTCATAGATTCCGCTCATGCAGATCGAAGCCGAGCGCTGTGACACCGAGTGGTGTCGATTCGAATGGGACTCCGTCGATGCCGACGAGGTGGGGCGCCGCATCATCGAGGCCGTCGAGAGTCTCTCGGCCGGGTTGCGTACGGTTGGTGACCGGGCCGGGCTCAGGTCGAAGGACGGTTGGTGGTCTCCGCTCGAGTACGCCAGCCACGTTCGCGACGTTCTGCTGCTGCTTCGTGACCGACTGGTGGTGGCGCTCAACGAGGACACACCGCTGTGCAAGGGAATGTTCGGAGGTTCGCGGGTTGATCTCGGACTGTACGAGGGCGATTCCGCAGCCGTCGTCGCGGATGAACTCGTGCTCGCGGCCTCGCTGTTCGTCCGGTTCTGGGAACGGATTCCGCATCCCCTTCGTTCGCGGCGCATGGTGTACGGCTATCCGACGGTTGCCGAACGTGATCTCCGGTGGGTGGCAGCGCAGGCCCTGCACGAGGTGGAGCACCACGCCGTCGACGTGCGCTCGCTGTTGGCCTGACCGATGATGACTGGAATGCCCTCCGAACAGCCGCAGGGCCGCGTGCGCCGAACCGAGGCCGACGTCATCGCGGCCACTTCTCGCCCGGCCACGGTCGACACCTTGACGGCCGACCTGTGGGCGCTGGGTGTGCAGCAGGGCGATGTGCTGGTGGTGCACACGTCGCTGTCGAACATGGGGTTCGTGGTGGGTGGTGCCCGTGCGGTGGTGGACGCCCTGGTGGCTGCGGTGGGCGCCGAGGGAACGGTCACGATGCCGGCGCACAGCGGCGAATGGTCGGAACCGTCGCACTGGCAGAACCCTCCCGTCCCCGACGACTGGTGGCAGGTGATCCGCGATCACCAGCCCGCGTTCGACCCTTACACCACGCCGCTGCGGGAGATGGGCGGTGTGGCCGACGCGCTGCTGATGCGCCGGGCCACCCTGCGCAGCGCGCATCCGCGTTGTTCGCACATGGCGCTCGGGCCGCACGCAGAACACATCGTGTCGGCGCACCCTGTCGATGATGCGTTCGGTGAGGGCTCGCCGCTGGCGCGACTCCATTCGCTCGGCGCACAGGTGCTGTTGCTGGGGGTGGGGCATTCGAACAACACGTCGCTGCATCTGGCCGAGGCACGGGCCGAGTGGCCCAGCAGGTCGACCGAAGCACAGGGGTCGGCGGTGACCCTCGACGGTCGCCGCGTCTGGAGTCAGTACCACGACCTCGCCTACGACAGCGATGACTTCGACGTCGTCGGTGCTGCATTCGAGAGCACGGGCGCGGTTCGGCTCGGTACGGTCGGCGAGGCAACGGCCCGCCTCATGTCGATGCCAGCGCTGGTCGACTTCGCCACCGACTGGTTCAGCAGGAATCGCCGCTGATGGCCCTCTCGGAGGTCGACGCCCATCTCGCTGCGCTGCCCGAGCCGCAGCGCAGCACGCTCACCGCGTTGCGTGCCACGCTGCGGGTGGTGCTGCCCGACGCCGAGGAATGCCTGAAGTACGGCATGCCGGCCTTCGTGGTCGGCGGTCGTGCAGTGGCTGGTTACGACGGCTTCAAGCACCACTGCTCGTACTTCCCGCACAGCGGGAGCGTGCTCGAACAGATACCGAACCTTCCGACGTGGACCGAAGCGGCAAAGGGCACCTTGCGGTTTCCCATCGACCGGCCGCTGGGCATCACGCTGGTGCGCCGCTTGGTGCGCGTCAGGCTCGACCAGATAGCGGCGTCGGGCAAGGGTCGAGCGCGTCGGGCCTGAGACACCCGCCCGCGGTTCGGGTCAGGTCTCGCTCCGCCAACTCATCGGGTCGCGGCCGAGTTCGGCGTACCGACGCTGGATCCACACCGGTACCTCCTGCGGCTCGCCGGCGAGGATGCTGCGCACCTGCTCGCCGTCCTCCGCCCACACATGGCAGGTGTTGAGGTTCATGGCGATCGACTGCTGGCGGCCTTCCGGTGTCGAGAAGTTCTCCCGCGCGATACCCAACTCCCGCGCCGTGACGATGCGGAACGACCACATCGACTGCACGGCAACCGGCGCCATCGCCTGCAGCAGCGCCGTGGTGTGAGTACAACCACGCGGACCACCGAACAGCTCACGCACCTTTGTGGTGAAGCCGCGTGCGATGGAGAGCCCTTCGAGCTTGCGGTAGTGCTCCTGGATCGTGGGGCAACTCGAGTGCGGGTGCGTTTCCAGCACGGCACGGGCTTCGATGATCTCGAGCGACGGGATGGCGATGCGCAGATCGACCACCATGTGATGCACCGTGAGTGGCTCGGGGTCGTCGGGGATGTACTGGCCGGCCGGCTTCTGGTCTCGCACGGCACCGCGGAGCAGCAGGGTCTGATTGTCGATGCGGTACGAGCGCACCACGTAGGCGCGTTCGTGGAGCAGTTGCGAGGGCTCGACGCCGTCGGGGAGCGGAGCGATGTCGTCGAAGGCCGGATCCATGCGACGATCCTGCCCGAGCCATGAGATCGGGCGCCATTCCGGAAGGACCGGCGTCAGTCGGCAGGTTGCGACAGTGCGTCGAGCAGCGTGTTCCACGCGAGGGTGGCGCACTTGATGCGCACCGGGAACTT
>CAZQPJ010000273.1:0-3699 GCA_964595105.1 uncultured Bifidobacterium sp. | reverse complement strand
GCTCGTCGAGCCTCCAGACCATCCGCATGGCATTCCACGCCATCAAGGCGGGCGAAGGCGACTGCTTCATCGCCGGCGGTGTCGAAACCGTCAGCCGCTATGCCGCGGGCGCCAGCGACACCGCACCCAACCCCATCTTCAAGGAGCCGGGCGAGCGCACGAAGGCGCGTGCCCAGGGTGGCCAGGGCACCTGGACCCCGCCGGTGGGCCTGCCCGACATGTACATCGCCATGGGCCAGACCGCCGAGAACGTGGTGGAGGCCGAGGGCATCACCCGCGAGGAGATGGACCGCTTCGGTGTGCGCAGCCAGAACCTGGCCTGCGAGCACGTCGACAACGGCTTCTTCGCCCGTGAGATCACGCCCATCACGCTCGCTGATGGCACCGTGGTGAGCACCGACGACGGCCCGCGCCCCGGCACCACGTACGAGGGCGTCAGCCAGTTGAAGCCCGCCTTCCGCCCCGACGGCACGGTGACTGCCGGCAACGCCTGCCCGCTCAACGACGGCGCTGCCGCCGTGCTGGTGATGAGCGACGAGAAGGCGAAGTCGCTCGGTCTCACGCCGCTGGCGCGCATCGTGTCGAGCGGTGTGTCGGGTCTCAACCCCGAGATCATGGGCCTCGGCCCCATCGAGGCCATCCGTCAGGCGCTCGGCCGGGCGAAGATGACCATCGATCAGATCGACCTCGTCGAGATCAACGAAGCGTTCGCCTGCCAGGTGATCGGCTCGGCCAAGCACCTCGGCATCGACCTCGACAAGCAGATGAACGTGCACGGCGGTGCCATCGCCCTCGGCCACCCGTTCGGTATGACGGGCGCCCGCATCATGTCCACTCTCATCAACGGCCTGCAGTGGGAAGACAAGACCTACGGCGTCGAGAGCATGTGCGTCGGCGGTGGCCAAGGCATGGCCATGGTGATCGAGCGCCTCAGCTGATCGGGCGGGGGCGCCGAGCGCGTCCCTGCGCCAGCGCCAGCAGCGTGAACACCACGATGCCGGAGCCAGCGATCACGAACATTCCCCGAGCGCCGAGGTGCTCGTACAACGCTCCCGCCATGTAGGCGGCGGTGGTGCCCACCACGAGGCTGCCCGCTCCGGCGAGCCCCTGTGCTGCGGCGGCGCGCCCGACGGGTGCGCCCGCCGCCACCAGTGCCTGAGCGGCGGGTGCTCCGAAGGCCTGCACGACCCCTTCGATGCCGCTGAGTGCAACCACGAGGATCGGTACCGAGAGGAACCCGTATCCCATCGTGATCGGGGTCACCAGTACGGCTGCCGCCACCGCCACGCGCAGCGGACCCATTCGGTCGGCGGTGTGTCCGCCGCGCGAGGCAAGGAGCGCGAACGGTACCCCGAAAGCGAGGAAGGCGAGGCTGATGAGACTGTTCGACGCGCCCATGTCGGTGAGGTATCGATCGAGGGTGGCGTCGTAGAAGCCGACCGGCACGAACATGGCGATGGTCATGAACACTCCGGCGCGGACTCGCGGCAGGCGGAGGAGGTCGAATGCGAGTCGCCTCTCTCGGTCGATGGGTGGCTCCGGCAATCGTTTCGAGGCAAGCATCAATGCTCCGGCCAGCGCGAACGAGCCCGCCACGAGGAACGGCACCTTCAGACCGAAGGGGCCCACCAGCGCACCGCCGATGACCGGCCCCGTCACAAACCCTGCGAGTTCGACGGCGCTGAGCGTGCCGAGCCGCTGAGCCATCCCCTGTTCGCTGATGGAGATGGCGACGGCACGCGATGCGGGCTGGAAGAGACTGTTCGACAATCCCACCACGGCACGCGATGCGATGAGCGTCAGCAGTGTCGTGGAGAACGCGAAGCAGATGCTGCCCAGTACCGCCATGGTGAGCCCGAGGATCAGCAACCGTTTGGAGTGTCCTCGGTCGGCGAACGGTGCGAACACGATCTGGGTGACGAGGCCCACGAGAAAGCCGGTGCCGGCAATGAGGCCGAGCCCTGCGTCGCTGAAACCATAGGCGTCCTGGAGGTCACTGAGCAGCGTGAAGACCACGCTGTTGGCCACACCGATGCTCGCTGCGGCGAGGAGGAGCGGGTACCAACCGACGGGTCGCGACGAGGTCACCACGGCGACTCGGCGCGCACGCGCACGATGTCGGGATCGTGGGGGAGGGGGGCCGCGCGCAGGACGTACCGTTCGCCACCCGAGTGGAGTTCGGCAAGGCACCATTCGCCGGGGCTGTTGCACTGGCCGTCGCCGAGAGCCTGCAGCGAGTCGATGTCGAGACCGGCCGTGTCGGCTTCGCCCATCCACAGCGCCACGAGGCCGCGACGCAGTTCCGGTTCGTCGACGAGGTCGCACCCGTGCAGGCACAGTTCGACGGTGGTGACCGTGACGGGCTGCACCTCGGTGAGGTTCACGACGTCACCACCGAGTTCGCCGTCGAGCATCACCACCACGGGTCCATCACTGCCGGCGACACCGCCGACGAAGCCGTAGCGGACGAGGGGAAGTCCGTCGTCGCCGGTGCACTCGTAGCGGATGCGGTCGCCGGGTGAGAGGGTCACGCGCCCACCTCGACCAACACGGCATCGATCCAGTCCGGCCAACACGCGAGCGCGTCGTGCGACCATTCGTCGAACGGGCGATCGGTGAGCGCGACACCAGCCGTTGCTGCCCCCTGATCCACCCACAGGAGGGTACCGGCCCCGCCGAAGTGTCCGAACGTGCCCTGCGAACTGAGGTGCCCGGTCCAGTGGGGTTGCTTGGTGCCGCGGATCTCGGCGCCGAGCCCCCACGGGCAGGGATCGAACCGCCCGAGTCCGGGCACGATGCCCGCCAGCCCCGGGAACTGCACCGACGAGAAGTCGGTCGCGGTCTCGCGTGCGAGCAACGTCGGAGCACGAAGTTCGTGGAGGAAGCGGACGAGGTCGTCGACGGTGCTCAGCACGCCATGTGCGGGCGAGCCCACCAATTCCGTCGAGTTCATGCCGAGGGGTTCCAGCACGCCCTCGCGCAGGTACTGCTCGTACGGCATCCCGCTGCGATCGGCGAGCGCCGTTGCGGCGAGTTCGATGCCGGTGTTGCTGTAGATGCGACGGGTGCCGGGGGCAGCGATCGGTTCGGTGCCGTCGAAGGCATAGCCGCCGGCGTGGGAGAGGAGATGCCGCAGCGTGCAGCCGGGGCGCGCCTCCTCGTCGTCGAGGCTCATCACCCCCTCGTCGCACGCCAGCAGGCACGCCCAGCCGACGAGCATCTTCGCGATGGACGCGATGCGGAACGGGCGGTCGGTGGGCCCCACAGTGGCCACGGAGCCATCGGGCAGCACCACCGCAGCAGCCACGTGCGGAACGGGCCACGATGCCGTCAGCCGCAACGCCTCCACGGTGAAGGTCTCAGGCGAGGCCGGCCGAACGGAGCACCTCGGCCACGTGGAAGGCGAGGTCGAGGCTCTGGCGACCGTTGAGGCGAGGGTCGCACACCGTGTGGTAGCGGTCGTCGAGTTGGCTGTCGAGAATGCGGTCGGCACCGCCCGTGCACTCGGTGACGTTGTCGCCGGTGAGCTCCACGTGAATGCCGCCGGGCCACGTGCCCTCGGCGTGGTGAGCCCGCACGAAGCCGTCGATCTCGGCGCAGATCGCGTCGAAGGTGCGCGTCTTGCGGCCGCCGGCGCTGGTGATGGTGTTGCCGTGCATCGGATCGCACGACCACACCACCGCCCGTCCCTCGCGCTGC
>CAZQPJ010000272.1:0-3728 GCA_964595105.1 uncultured Bifidobacterium sp. | reverse complement strand
GCGGGTCAGGTTCACCACCGCACCCTTCGAGGCGCAGTAGTGCGCCTGCTTCACGGGCGAGGCCGCCACATGGCCGAGCATGCTGGCCACGTTCACGATGCTGCCCCCTCCGTTGGAGATCATCGAAGGCGTCACCAGCTTGCTGAGATGCCACACCGCCGTCACGTTGAGTTCCATGGTGGCGCGGAAGTGTTCGAGGCTCTCGTCCTCCACCGCCACCTTGTGGCCGATGCCGGCGTTGTTCACCAGCACGTCGACACGCCCCAGGCGGTCGAGCGTCGTCTGCACCAGTCGCTCGCGGTCGTCGGGCAGCGAGAGGTCGGCGGTCACTGCGACTGCTCCCGGCAGGTCGGCGGCGAGCGCCTCGAGCCGGTCGGCGCGCCGCGCCGCCACCACCACCGACGCTCCCACAGCGTGCAGGACCCGCGCGAAGCGGTCACCGAGGCCCGATGACGCACCGGTGACCACGACCACACGGCCATCGAGTCGGAACAGGTCGAGAGGGTTTCCCACGGAGGTCATTGCATGATTCTCGCGAGCAGGTCGCTGTGACACCATTCCTGCATGTCCCCTTCCCACACCGTGGTGCTCGTGCACGGCGCCTGGCACGGCGCGTGGTGCTTCGCTGCACTGCAGCACGCGCTCGACGAACTCGGCGTGCCGTCGTACGCGATCGACCTCCCGGGTCACGGCTCGTCACTGTTGCCGCTGGGCGACCTCCATGCCGACGCCGCCCACGTGGCCGATGTTCTCGACCGCATCGACGGGCCGGTCGTGCTGGTCGGCCACAGTTACGGCGGTGCGGTCATCAGCCAGGCGGCGGCAGACCGTCCGAACGTGAGGCACCTCGTCTATCTCGCCGCCTTCGCACTCCACGCCGGCGAGAGCGTGATGACGTTGCTCCGATCGATGCCGCCCGCGGCCGTCGATTTGGGTGCCGCCATGCGACCACTCGACGATGGCACCACGGTGCTCGACCCGACGCTGGCCGCACCGGCGCTCTATGGCGACTGCCCGGCCCCCGCTGTCTCGGCGGCTCTCGCACGTCTCTCGCCCCAGCCGACCGCCACCATGGTGCAGACCGCCGATGCCTCTGCGCTCGGCGACACGCCGAGCACCTACGTCGTGTGTCTGCGAGACGACGCCGTCCACCCCGCCCACCAGACGATCATGGCTGAACGGTGCACCTTCTCCACGACGTTCGACTGCGACCATTCGCCGTTCCTGTCGCGCACCGCCGACACCGCCGAACTGCTTCACCGGCTGGCCGCGTCGTGAAGGTGCGCATCGGCTACGGGTTCGGGGTGCGCACCAGGCTCAACGACAGCGGGTTCGGTGACGTCGTCGATGCCCTCGAGGCGCTCCGGTTCGACAGCCTGTGGCTGAGCGAACGGATCGGCGGTGAGGCCCCGGATCCGCTGGTCGCCATGGCGTTCGCCGCAGGCCGAACCACTCGGCTGAAACTCGGCATGAGCGTGATGGTGCTGCCGGGCCGCAATCCGGTGGTGCTGGCCAAGGAACTCGCCACGCTCGATCGCATGTCGAACGGCCGCCTCCTGCCGGCCTTCGGTCTCGGCGTGGCCGATCCACACGAGCAGCAGGCGTTCGGGGTGGACCGGTCGGCGAGGGCCAAGTTGTTCGATGAATCGATCGGCGTGCTTCGCGGCTGTTGGGCGGATGAGCCGTTCACCCATCACGGCGCCCATTTCGCCTATGACGACCTCCGAGTTCAGCCCAAACCGCTGCAGCACCATGTCGACATCTGGCTCGGGGGCATTGCGCCGTCCGAACTGCGCCGGGTGGGGCGATTGGCCGATGGATGGCTGCCGAGTTTCGTCACACCCGATGACGTCGCCCGCGGCCGGGAGGTGATCGAGGCAACTCTCGCCGACCACGGCCGCACCATCGACGACGATCACTACGGGGCCCTCGTGCCCTACTCCATGGGCCCGGTGCCCGATGCGGTGCTCGCAGGGCTCGCCCAGCGTCGTCCCGACCTCGCCGACCCCTCCGAGCTGGTGCCACAGGGGTTCGAGGCACTCATCCGACTCATCGACCGTTTCGTGGCGGTGGGCACCACCAAGTTCGTCATCCTTCCGCTGGTGGAGCCGGGCAGCCCGGCCGAGTGGATCGCCCATCTGGAGGCCGCTGCACCGGTGGTGCTCGCCCGACAGACCTGATCCAACACCCATGGTGTCGGCCCGTGCACGCACCGCCGTCAAGAAAACCTCAAAGAGTGCTCATGCCACTCCCCTTCGTGCCGATACCTCGTTATGGTTCCGCTCGAGCCAGCGCAAAGGGAGACCGCCATGAAGGCCAATCACATCGCCGCACCGAAGGGTCGCCGCCTCGTCGTCGCAGTTGCAGCATTCCTCGCTGCAGGTGCCGCGCTACCCGCCGTCGCGGCCTCCGCCGACGGGAAATCCACCAGCTCGACCGTGTCGGCCGACAGTCTGCCGCTCGGCTCGATGTACCACGTCGTCGACCAGATCGGCGCCCGCGACCTGTGGGAGAAGGGCTTCACCGGCGAGGGCATCAACATCGCCCTCATCGACACCGGCTTCGCCCCGGTGCCGGAACTCATCGGGAGCGACCGCATCGTCGCCGCCGTCGACCTCTCCACCGAGGCGGGCGTGCCCGAGGCGACCTACATCGACAACTACGGCCACGGCACCCACATGGCGGGCATCATCGCTGGTCACACGCCCGGCGCCGACGCCAAGAGTGCTGAGGACCACCCCGAATGGTTCATGGGTGTGGCCCCCGACGCCGGCATCGTCTCGGTGAAGGTCGGCGACAACACCGGAGGTGCCGACATCACCCAGGTGATCGCCGGTGTCGACTGGGTGATCGACCATGCCGCCGAACTGAACATCCGCGTCATCAACCTCTCGTACACCAGTGGCTCCTCGCTGCCGTACCTCACCGACCCGCTCACGTTCGCCCTCGAGCGGGCGTGGAAGGCCGGCATCGTGGTGGTCGCTGCAGCCGGCAACGACGGGCGCGACTCGAACGGCCTGGCCAGCCCGGCCAACGACCCGTACCTCATCGCCGTCGGCGCCGTCGAGGCCAAGGGCGACGAGAAGTTCATCGTCCCCGATTGGGTGAGCTCGGGTGACGGCACCCGCAACCCCGACGTGGCCGCCCCCGGCGCTCACATCGACAGCCTCCGCGCCCCGCTGAGCCGGGTCGACGTCGAGCACCCGGAGGGCTACGTCAGCGAGACCCTCTTCCGCGGCAGTGGCTCGTCGCAGGCGGCCGCAGTGGTCACCGGCGCCGCTGCACTGCTGCTCGACGCTCGCCCCGACCTGCGGCCCGACCAGGTGAAGGCGCTGCTGCAGAGCCGCACCGCCTCGGCCGCCCCTCGCAACGCTCGCTTCTCCGGCGCCGGCGTCATCCAGGTCGACGAGGTCTACAAGCGTGCCGCCTCCACCACGGCGCAAGCCTGGCCGCAGGCCAACGGCACCGGCTCCATCGAGGCCGCCCGCGGCCCTGTGCACCTGGTGGTGAACGGCCAGCCGATCATCGGTGAGGTCGACATCTTCGGCAATCCGTGGAACGGCACCCGCTGGACCGGCACCCGCTGGACGGACGGCACCTGGGACGGCACCCGCTGGACCGGTGGCACCTGGATGGGTACCCGCTGGACCAACGCAAGTTGGACTGGCACCCGCTGGACCGGAACCCGCTGGACCGACCAGTTCTGGAACGGCACCCGCTGGACCGGC